>CATLEQ010000064.1 GCA_949915905.1 uncultured Lachnospiraceae bacterium
CGTGTTGAAAAAGATTCACCTATTTTGGCAACTGCTATTTTAGAAAATGTATATGTTTTTATAACCGGAGATAAAGATTTACTGGTAATGGATGTAGAAATGCCAGATATAATGACGATGTCTGATTTTTTGGAACGGTTTTAGAGGAGGATAAGAAGATGACGACAAGGACAGAACGTGTGGAGAATATGGCCGGTGGAGAGGGCCATGTGATTATCAAGCATATTTTGGGAGAGAAGGAACTGAATGGAAAGTGCAGGCTTTATGCGCAGGTGACGATTGAGCCGGGATGCTCGCTTGGTTATCACGAGCATCATAGCGAGAGCGAGACATACTTCATTCTTTCCGGCGAAGGCGAGTATGACGACAATGGAAGCCGCCGACCGGTGAAGGCCGGGGACGTGACGTTTACCCCGGACGGATGCGGACATGGGCTTAAAAATACCGGGTTGGAGGACTTGGTATTCATGGCGTTGATTATTCTGGATTGAAAGAATAATGGCACTATAGGTTGACAAGAGAAATTAATGAATAATCCCCTACAAGAACTGGTTCTTTTTTGGATGGACTTTTGTAGGGGATTTTTTGATATTGGTTAAAATTTATTCTTGTGAACAACAGCCGAAACGGGTAGCCTTAAGTGAGGGATATTTCCGTAGTTTCAAAATTTTTGCAGGGATGAGCTGTATTTGCGTATCAGGCAGGAAATCACCCCGGCGGCGCACAAGCCAAGTAACACGTTGTGCTGCGCGCCGAATACTTCCATCGCGCCGCGGATGCCCCGGAAAAGTTCATTCACCTCGGGAATGTGGTCGTGTATCAAAAAGCATGCGTAGGAGCACAAGTAAAACAAGATAAACGACATACTTCCCCGTCCCACGTCCGCCCGGTAGCTGCCGTATTCGTCATGGAAACGCGGCTTGCTCATCGTCCAGAGCAGGGCGATCAGCTCATATAGGACAAGTGTGGCTCCGACCAGCGCATATGTGGCCAATGCCATCGGGATGGACAAGGTCTCCAACGCCTGCGTGACATCGCCGTAAGGCGTGCTGCTGCGCCAAAAATGCCAGACGATGAGGGCAATCGAGGCCAGAATGAGGATGGCCGAGAGGTTGCGCAGGAGGGATTGTACCATGTGAAGGGCGGCATCCCCGCCTTTTTGGATGGGGGCGGCCAATCGGGTACGGCGGTATACCGGTGCGGTGTTTCCACCGTTGAAATCCCGATCCCGTATCCTCCCGGTATCGAGGATGTCCGTCATCAACATCGTCCGGTCATCGACACCGCCTATGGCTTGGGAAGAGCCGCCAGAACGAAGAGGTTCGCGGGAATTCATCCGATCCGTATCAAATCGGCCATTGACGCGATTTCTTCCGTTACGGGAACCACTGGTGCCTCCCGACGTTTTATCATTACTAAAACCGATGATGCTGCTGACGGTCTGGTCGTCGTCAAAATCATCGTAGTCATCATAACCATTATATCCACCGTCTCTGCCGCGGCTATTTCCGCCTCGTCCTTTTTCGGAGAAGGAGAATGTCTTAAGTCCCTCCGGTTCCGGGCGGTAGGGGGCGAGCGGCGTGTCAATCTGGCTTTTTTTCTTCTTTTTCTGCTTGGGCGGCTTGTCCAGCTTGGTTGCACCCATGTCCAATGTAATCTGAAGAGGCACTTCCTCCTCGTAAGTGACCTCGAACATTTTTAACTCTTCTGTCTGTTTTTTTGATGATGGCATAAAACTCCCCCTTGAAAAAACAATCCTTCGTTTTCGCACGCCATTGGCGTTCCACCTTTATTCCCGCGAGTAACGAGCCAGGGCGGCATACCTGCATGTGCCATTGACGCATGGTTAGCATGAGCCAGGGCGCGAACATTAATCCAATGATACCATATTTGCCGAATATTTGCAAAGAAGTGTCAATGAAAAATCATACCAAAATGAAGCGACGGATGGGTGTTTTTTTGTGAAATTGCCAAAATAAAAATTATCCTCTGGATTTTTGAGAGGAAGAGTGTAAAATAGAATAGTGCAAAGAAAGGGATGATAGTATGTCAATCACGGCAACGGAATTGAAAAATCATTTAGGAAAGTATCTGCTTTTATCTGCAACAGAAGACATATTGATTACGAAGAATGGAAAAGTAGTGGCAAAATTAGTAAATCCTCATCAGAATAGAGTAGAGACTGCAAAGGCTTTGTTTGGAATTCTGCCGAAAGATGCAGATATTGATAGAGCAAAAGCGGAAAGGCTGGATAGAATTTAGATGAAAATATACAAGGAGAGGCTATCGGAAATGGATAGCCCCCTGCTTGCCCCATGTTGTTGTTCAATTATTTTTTTGTCACCGGAATCCACACTTCGTACTGGGCATTTTGCGGATCCGGATTTAGATAGACTTCGACGTCCGGGGCGTTGCCGTACTCATAGCCGGAGGTGGGAAGCCATTCTGTGACAATGCGCCGTTCCAATTCTTGAATGGATTCGTTCGTTCCGGATCCGGGGAAAATCGCCCAGGTCGCGGCCGGTACGACGTATTCTTCCAGTCCCTCGCATTCTTTGGCAGTGGAGGGAATCGAGGAGGAAACCGCGATGTAGTACCGCCATGCTTCCTCGTCGTTGCATGTGCTGACACCGAGCACGCCCATGGGCTCTGTGTTCATCATCTGGATGAGCCTTTGCAAAGTGCCGTTCATGGAAATCTCCTGCCATTTGGACGGGATGACCGCGAAGTTTTTTTCGATTTCCTTTTCCAGCGGCACGGACACTCCCACAATACGAAATGCGTCTTTTGTCTCAATTCGATAGTTCATTTCACCTACTCCTTTCACCGTGAGCTTGAATGTAATCGGCGGAAAGGATTTTACGGAGACACCCTCGCTTTTCACGGCTGACGGGGCGATTCCATGAACGCCCTGAAATGCCCGGTTAAACGCGGTTGGGGAATTGTAACCGTATTTTTCTGCCACGTCAATGATTTTAGCGTCCCCGTTTTGCAAGTCGACGGCGGCCAGTGACATTTTCCGTTTCCTGATATATTCGGACAACGGCATGCCCGCCATGTAAGAAAACATTCTTTGAAAATGATAGGACGAACAGCCGGCAATGCGTCCGAGCCGTTCGTAGTCAATCTTGTCCGTGAGATTTTCCTCAATGTAAGTAATCGCCTCGTTTAGTCTTTCAATCCATTCCATCGTTTCATTCCTCCGTAAGTTTGTTGCGTGATAATTTTATCAAGTTCTGCCTTGCTTGTCCTCTCTTTGACTGCACGAAAAAGAGAGGTATTTCATTGATATCCCTTATTGTAATTTGAATGTCGGGGATTGTCAACGTATATCAAGCGAGTTGACGGCACATACTATTTACTGTAAAAGTCCCAGACGGCGGCTATGTTATGGAGGATGCCTGTATCCGTAATCACATAGACATTGGACGGACTTTTATTCATGGTGGTGTAGCCGCCAGGCGAAAAAGGAGGAGGCAATACATGAATATTCAGAAGTGTGGAATCATTGGCTGCGGAGGCGTGGGCGCGACGACCGCATATACGTTGGTGGAGAGCGGACTGTTTAACGAGATGGTGCTGATTGATTTGGATCATAAAAAGGCGGAGGGCGAGGCACTTGACATCGCACACGGAATTCCCTTTACCGTGCCGTCCAAGATTTATGCGGGAGACTATGACGATTTGGAGGACGCGTACCTGGTCATCGTGGCGGCCGGGGCGAACCAGCTTCCTGGTGAGACGAGGCTGGACATTGCGGGAAAGAATGCGCGGGTTTTTGAAAAAATCATTCCGCAGATTGTAAAATATAACAAGGAGTGTATTTTGCTCATCGTGACGAACCCGGTGGACGTGCTGACCAGCTTGTCTTTGAAGCTTTCCGGTTTCCCGGCTTCGCACGTGATTGGCAGCGGGACGGTTTTGGACACGGCGCGGTTAAAATATTTGCTGGGACGGAAGTTCAAGCTGGATTACCGCAACATTCATGCATGGATGATTGGCGAACATGGAGACAGCGAACTGGCGGCGTGGAGCAGCGCGACCGTGGCGGGGCTGCCGGTGGACGAATATTGCCGCCAGCACGGGCGGACGCGGGACAGCCTGCGGCTTGACGACATTTACCAGGAAGTGCGCAACAGTGCCTATGAAATCATCAACCGGAAGGGGTCGACCTTTTATGCCATCGCCATGTCGGTGCGGCGAATCGCGCAGGCACTGGTGCGTGACGAGCACTCCATCATGACGGTGTCCAGTCATGCAGAGGGACATTATGGCCTGCACCGGATTTGCATCGGGCTGCCGACCGTGCTCGGCTTAAACGGGGTGGAGGACGTTATTGAGATTCCGTTAAATGAAAGGGAAATGGAACTTCTGAAAATGTCGGCACGGACATTGGAGCAGACCGTGCAGTCCATTGGGGGACTATAACGAATTTTTTATCCCCCATGGGGGCTTGTGAGGGTCGGCTGCCATAGTGTATACTTTAGTCAAGTAAAACAAGAGGAGGGCTTTGTTATGCATATGGCAGACGCACTTTTGGCACCGGCGGTGGCGGCGACGATGTACGTGGCGTCCGGTTCGGCGGCAGGAGTATCCATTGTAAATTTGCGGAAGGAAGAGGCGACGTTAAAAGAGGACTTGAAGGTTAAGCTCCCGGCGATGGCGGTGATGTCCGCGCTTGTTTTTGCCGGACAGATGGTTAATTACACGATTCCCGGAACCGGTTCTTCCGGGCACCTTTGCGGCGGCATGATGCTGACCGGGGTGCTGGGACCCTATGCCGGATTTCTGTCGATGATCGTCATTCTGGCCATCCAGTGCTTGTTTTTTGCGGACGGCGGACTGATGGCGCTGGGGGCGAACGTGTGGAACATGGCGTTTTATGGCTGCTTTGTCGGCTATTTCTTGATTTATCGCCCGATCATGCAGGGAAAATTGTTTTCGGCGAAGGGCGGTTCGGCGAGTGTCACGAAGTCGGCGATGCGGATGAGAATCGTGTTGGCTTCCGTGCTCGGATGTGTTTTGACGCTTCAATTGGGCGCGCTTTCCGTGGTTTTAGAAACGTCCCTTTCGGGCATCACGGAGCTTCCGTTCGGCGGTTTCCTTGTATTGATGCAGCCGATTCATTTGGCGATTGGCCTGATTGAGGGATTGATTACGGCGGCGGTGCTTGTGTTTGTTTACGAGGCACGTCCGCAGCTTTTGCGGGACGTGGACACGGCAGGGGCGGTTGAGGGAAAATGCTCGTTAAAGACCACGTTCGTCATTCTCGCGTTGGTCGTGGCCGTCATCGGAGGCGGCGTTTCCTTGCTGGCAAGTGGAAATCCGGACGGGCTGGAATGGTCCTTGTTTGGCAATGCGGAGGAAGGGTATTCTGAAAACATGGGGCTTGACGAGGAAGCGTATGGAATTTCCAGCAATTTGGCGGACTCTGCGGCATCCATTCAGGAAAAGATGGCATTCCTTCCGGATTATGCATTTTCCAAAGATGCGGAAAATCCGATGGGAACGACGGTTTCCGGTCTGGTTGGCTCCGGCATCGTGGCGGCTTTTGCAATACTGACATGCTTTATCGGAGGATATTTCCGAAAGAGGAAATTAGCATCATGAGTGAGGCAAAGTGCGGGAGGCGCGGGGCGATGAATAAGACGGAAAAGGCATCGCGGGAGGCGCAAAGCGATGAATAAGACGGAAAAGGCACTGCGGGAGATTCAGGCAATGGGCGAGCTGGCGGCCATGGATTCGCCCATTCACCGGCTTGCCCCGCTCGCCAAGCTTTTGGTTACCGTCGCGTACATATTTGTCACGGTATCTTTTTCCAAATATGACATGACGGGCTTATTGATTATGATACTTTATCCGGTGGCCGGTTATCAGCTCAGTCTGATACCGGTCTATACTTGTTTTTATAAATTGAGAATCGTGTTGCCGTTAGTCTGTGCGGTGGGAATATTTAATCCCTTTTTTGACAGGGGCATAGTCATGACGCTTGGGACGGTTTCCATCAGCGGCGGCGTGATTTCCATGCTGACCTTGCTGATGAAGGGAGTCTTTTGTTTGATGGCTTCCTTTTTGTTGGTCGCGACCACCTCCATCGAGGAGATTTGCCATGCGCTCAGACAGCTTCATGTGCCGAAGATCTTGACCTCCCTTTTGCTTCTTACCTGGCGTTATGTCTCGCTTTTGTTGGAGCAGGTGAGCATTATGACGCAGAGCTATCACCTGCGCGCGCCGGGGCAGAAGGGCATCCATGTATCCGCCTGGGGTTCATTTCTCGGACAATTGATTTTGCGCAGCATGGACCGGGCGGCGGCCTTGTATGAAAGCATGGAATTGCGCGGGTTTCATGGGGATTTTTACTATGCGGGGCAGAAGAAAATGACGGCGGCCTCGTGGCTGTACATGGTGGTCTGGATTGGGCTTTTTATACTGATGCGCGCATATAATCTGCCGCAGATTCTGGGGAGTTTATTTGTGTGAGTGATTTGGTGATGGGGAAATGATTTCGAATGCGGGGGACGCGTGTGCCGGGAGCGTGTGTTTATGGATATGATTTGTTTTGAGGACGTGACGTTTGCTTATGAGAAAGAGAACATGGTTTTAGACCATCTGTCGTTTTCCATCAAGGAAGGGGAGCAGGTGGGGCTGATTGGTGCCAATGGGGCGGGAAAATCAACACTTATGAAGGCGATGCTGGGGCTGATTTCTTACGAGGGGCACATTTACGTGGATGGTCAGGAGGTGAAGCCGCAAAATTACGCGGCGGTTCGCAAAACGCTTGGTTATGTTTTGCAGGATTCGGACAATCAGATGTTTATGCCGACCGTGTTCGAGGATATGATTTTTGGCCCGGTGAATTATGGGATGAGCCGGGAAGAGGCGGAAGAACGGGTGGAGGAAACGCTTGCCAGGATGGGGCTTTTGCATTTGAAAAACCGGCATAATTATAAATTGTCCGGCGGCGAGAAACGGATGGCGGCGATTGCCACGATTCTTGCCATGGAGCCGAAGGGGATGCTGATGGACGAGCCGTCCACCGCGCTTGACCCGAGAAACCGCCGGAGGCTGATAGAGGTGTTAAATGAACTGCCGGTGACGAAATTGATTGCCACGCATGACCTGGACTTGGTGCTGGAGACTTGTGACCGGGTGCTGCTTTTGGATGACGGAAAAATCGCGGCGGACGGCGCGGCGGGGGAAATCTTGCGAGACAAGGAACTGTTGGAGCGGCATAATCTGGAACTGCCGTTTTGCCTGGCGGGGGTGCGCGTCAAGCTTCGGTCGGACACTTGAAGGTAGGAGGCGTTGTGGATGAAGCATGTTGTCGGCCGTGAGCATATTCCTGCGGTGTCATGCCCGTTTCTTTTGTAAAGACTTTGGAAAAATAGCTGACCGAGGAAAAGTGGCAACGTTCAGAAACCTCGTGGATGGTGATACCTCCAATGGCCAGCAATTCTTTTGCAAGGGCAATCTTCCGGCTGGTGATGTATTGCCGAAAGGACATTCCGACGGTTTCGCAAAATAACTTTCCGAGATGGTTGGGAGAATAACCGAATTTTTCGGCTAGGGTTTCCAGTTTCAAATCCTTGCTCAAGTGTGAGTCAATATAATAAAGGCATTCGTCAATGATGCCATGGCCTTTTTGGAAACGTGTTTTTTTGACGCGGGCGGCGTAATCCATTTCCATGACATGAAGAAGCTGATAGAGATCGGCTTCTTTCTTTTTTTGCTCAAAATGAGAAAGATAATTACCAAGGATGTCATATGCTTCCAGGACGGGAAGCCCACCACAAATGGCAGCATTGCAACAAGTGTTGGTAAGCATCAGGCAAAAATCCTGGACGAAGCGCAAATGTTCCATGTGATAGTGGTTGAGTGGCTTAAGGTTTGTGAAAAGGGACGGACCATTTTTTTCGATATAATCCGTGTCACCAAGGCGGATGGCGGCGGATAGTTTTTGGATAGAAATCGCGTAATCGGTCATTTGCCGCTTGTGCAGATTTGAATCCGTGGCCGTTTCTTCCTTCGGATAAATTTTGTCGGCCGTATAATTGTAGTGGATGTCACCGGGCGTGATTTTCTCGTTGTTCATACAGCCATGCAGCATGATGGCATACTCCACCAAAGTCTGTAAAGGGACGACGGGAAGGGCGGAAATTGCGTTTTTGCAGGAGATCCGTTCCTTTACGGACAAAGGAAGAAAAGACAAATGGCTCGGTGCGTTTGTCTTTGCATTGATACTGGTAAATATAGGACCCAAGGCGCAATAATACTGGATTAATCCTTGCTCGTCAAAATGGCTGACCAGTATTAAAATCAAGCCGAGATCGTTTGCAACGAACAAGGGACCTCGGGAATCGAAAAGGCGGCGCACGCTCTGGGTCTGGAAATCTTTTATGGAAAAGAGCAGATTGTAGATTTCGGGGTCAATGTTTGTGTGCGTTATCTGCCGGTTTCGAATGGCATATTCCATAAGTCCGATGTCATAGTTATATCGGAACATTTGGTGGAGAAATTGTATTTTCTCATGCAATCGCGTGTTTTCTTGTGTGCGTTCTGTCAAGGTGAGCGTGTCTTTCAAAGTGCGGCGGTATGCCTTGTCTGCCTCAGTACCCATTGCATTTTTCATAAATACCTCCGAAGCTTCCGATGCAGAAAAACTTTTCCTGATACGAAAAAATATTTAGGATCAAAGTGATTATAAAATACAACAAATCATTGAAAATTGCAATGAAAAATTCAAAAAAACCAATTATGATAAATGTCAGAAGCGGACCGCGGCTGCGAATGGTAACTAGTAGGAGGCAGAGAAATGCTTGACTCTGGTGAGAAAGAGAGACAGATGAAAAGAGGTTTCATTTGTCCATGGATGAAAGGAGAAAAAGAGATGAAAAATAAAAGGTTATGGAGAAAAATAACGGTATTATGCATGGCGGCAGTGATGGTGTTTGGTATGACGGCCTGCGGTGGTGACGCACAAGGGAACGCTGGCCAAAAGGACGTGTCCCAGGAAAAGGAAAGCGACGGAAACAAAGAAGAGGATGTCGACAAGGCGGAGGACGTAGAAAAGGAAGATGACGTGAAAGGCGCGACAAAGGATTCGGATGCCGTTTCCTACCAGTTTATCGGAACCTATGGGGAATTGGAGGATCGCGGCATGGCCTATGCAATGAAAATGAATCTGTATGGGGACGGAAGCGTGGAACTGGATTGCTACAATTATGTCGCGCAGGGAACGAACGGCGAAGAGCCGTCAGAAGATTCGGAAGTGTATGTGACGGACGAACCTTACGAGGAAGCATTTATGACGGGTACGTGGGAGAATTCCGAGAAAGACGGCGTGGAATGTCTGGCGATTACGGTTCATGCGACGGATGAAGAGGGGAACGCGGTGAACGAGGTTACTTGCTATGCCTATGAGATTAGCGGGGAGTATTCGTTTGAGATGACATTTCCGTTGGTTGTGGGAATGAAATATACTAGAATCATTACGTTGTCAGGCACGTCGGAAGTCGTTTATGCGGATGCAGACAGTTTCATTGCGGAATACAAGGCAAATTGAGCAAGAAAATATAAAAATGTGCCGGGGCAGCGAGGATTCCCCGGTGCATTTTTGTAAGACATTAAAACTAAAAGAAATTTTACATTTGTGATATGGAGGAAGATAGAATGCGATTTTTTCAAAGCAAAAAAAGAAGTGTCATGGCAACCATTATTAGTGCCGGATTTTTGGTTCTTTTCATTGTAGGTTTTATTGTGGCAAATGCATATGCATCCGTGATTAATCTTTACTTGAACACGGAAACGCAGAAAGTGATTGAGGATGAGGACGCAGAAGCCTTGTACAAGACGGCGTACGATACGGATGAGGAACTGGTGGCGGACGCGAGGAATTTGTGCGAGGAAGTAGAGGGCGAGGGGGCGGTATTGCTTTTAAATCGTGACAATACGCTTCCGCTGGAAGCAGGAACGAAATTTTCTTGCTTCTCCCAGTCCAGCGTGAACCCGGTATACATTGGCACGGGGTCAGGCTCGGTGCAGTCGGACAATGCCGTGAGTCTGAGCGCGGCTTTAAGGGATGTTTTTGGGGAGGATTGTGTCAATACGGATTTGTGGAAATTTTATGTGACTTCCGGGCATAAGCGGGCCAATGCTTCCACTTCGGGCGGGAGCCAGGAAGATTATCGGCTGGATGAAGTGCCGTGGGAGGCATATACGGATGCCGTTAAGGATACATTTGTCGGCTATGGGGACGTGGCACTGGTCATGTTGTCACGCTCTGGCGGCGAGGGCGCGGACTTGCCGAGTCATAATGAAAACCTGGCGGAATATTTGACGGACGGGGATTATTTGAAATTATGCAAGGAAGAGAAAGAATTGCTGCAAAATTTAAAAGAATATAAGCAGAACGGCATTTTCAAGAAGGTGATAGTGATTTTAAATTTTGCAAATGCACTGCAGTTAGACTTTTTGGAGGAATATGACATTGATGCCGTTTTGTGGGCCGGTGACATGGGAATGACCGGCATGAATGCGGTGGCAAAGATATTAAACGGCCAAATTGTTCCGTCCGGCAGGCTGGTTGATACGTTTTTAAGAGAGAATCATTCTTCACCGGCGATGGTAAACTATGGTGCGACACCGTACACGAATTGGCAGGAGTATGATTTGGGAGAGGCACAGAACAATAGTGATGTAGGCATTGAAAAATGTAACAAGAATTATGTCGTATATCAGGAAGGAATTTATGTGGGCTATCGCTATTATGAGACAAGGTACGAGGATGCTTGTCTTGGACGGGGAAATGCCGGAGATTTTTCTTATAATGAAGAAGTGGCGTTCCCTTTTGGCTATGGGTTGTCCTATACTGATTTTCAATATTCGAATTTCTTCGTTGACGAGAAAGAGGATTCTTTTGAAATTACCGTCGACGTGACGAATGAAGGTGATGTGGATGCCAAGCATACCGTGCAGGTCTATTTTCAACCGCCTTATACGGCGTATGACATAGAAAACGGCGTGGAAAAGGCGGCGGTGGAGCTTTGTGGCTATGACAAACAGATGGTGGAAGCGGGGCGGACGGTTACCTATACGATACTTGTGGAGAAGGAGGACCTGACATCTTACGATGCGAATCTTGCCAAAACCTATGTGCTGGAAGACGGAGACTATTATTTCACGGTTGGGGAGAACGCTCACCATGCGGTAAATAATATTTTGCTAGCGAAGGCTGAAGACGGAGTAGATGTCGACGAAGGGAAAATGAGTGGGACGGGAGATGCCGCACTGGCAGTAAAATGGACGAATGAAACATTTGACGATACCACGTATGCGAAGTCATCGGTGACGGGGCAAGAGATTACAAATCAGTTTGACCATGCCGATTTGAATCAATATGAGGGAACCAGTGAACAAGAAAATTACGTATTTGAGCAGAAGAGACTGGGAGGGAACGTTTCCGCAAAAGACGGTGGAACTGTTTGTGACCGAGCGGATGTGGGCGGACGGCCTGACGCATGAAAAGGAAGGGCGGGAAGCAATTGTCGAGAAGATGAAGGCGAATTATTACGGTGATATCACAAAGGTTCCTGCCACCGGAGAAAATAACGGGATGACGTTATATGATTTGATTGATACCGATCCGGGAGATATGGATTGGGATAGGTTGATTGCGCAGATGAGCTATGACGAGATGAAGGAATTGATTTATAACGGGTTCCATCAGACCGAGGCGGTTGAAAGCATCGCGATGCCAGCCACGTTAAATGAAAACGGGCCGTCCGGATTTACGGCAAATCTGATAGGCGGCGAGAGTGCGATGTGTTATACCGGGGAAGACGTGATGGCGGCCACGTTCAATGAGGAATTGATAAAGCGGGTCGGTGGCATGATGGCAGAAGACTTCATTTATGCGTCGAGTGAAAATGACAACAAGGTATATGCCGCCATGTACGGGCCGGGAGCAAATATCCACCGCACGCCGTATTCTGGCAGAAACTGTGAATATTACGGCGAGGATGGCTGGCTTTCAGGTAAAATCGCGGCGAGCGAAATCGAGGGGATTCAGGAAAAGGGTGTGTTTGTCTACGTCAAGCATTGTGCGTTAAACGACCAGGAGGACGGACGCTATGGACTTGGCACGTGGTCTAACGAGCAGGCAATCCGTGAAATTTATCTGGAGGGCTTTGAAGGAGCCATTACCAAGGGAAATGCGACGGGGGTCATGAGCGCGTTTAATCGATTCGGAGTGGTCTGGTCGGGCGCGGATCATGGACTTGTGACTGGCATTTTACGAAATGAGTGGGGCATGAAAGGCGCGGCGGTAACCGATTGTTCCGTGACGGCTCCGTTTATGGATTACCGCATGGGTTTGTTGGCAGGGCAGGATATTTGGGACGGCTATAGTACGGGGATGGCCACGCTGGAAGGACTGGAGGGGGATGCGGCCATCGTCACGGCCATGCTGGTAACGGGAAGTAAAAAGAAAAGCCAGAAAAGGTGAAGTGCCGGATTGATGATATGTTTTTCCCTACCCCGTGAAAAATAACGTCGACATTGGTGGAAATTTATCTTTTGCGCAGCACTGATTGAAGAAATGAGGAAGGAGTGTTATAATAAAAAATAAGCCAGTGTTGACATAGGAGAACGGATTTAAGGGGGGATGCTGTATGCGGAAATTAAAAGTATATTTAGATACATCGGTTGTTAGTTATCTTTCACAAGAGGATTCACCAGAGCGTATGAAGGATACATTGGAATTATGGAAAGATTTTGTGAATGGAAAATACGAAATATATCTTTCGCAGATAACAATAGATGAAATAGAAAAATGTTCGGAACCTAAAAGAAATGTATTATATGATCATTTGAGCGATATTGAGTATACAAAATTAGAAATTAATACGGAGATAGTGGAGTTGGCACAAAAAATCATTGATATGGGTATACTAAGACCAAAGAGTTTTGATGATTGTCAGCATATTGCCGTTGCTGTTGTAAATAATTGCGATTGCATTTTGTCGTGGAATTTTAAGCATATTGTAAATATTAAGACGATAAGGGGAGTACGGGCAATCACAAATCTGGAAGGTTACAAGGGGATAGACATTATTAATCCGTCTGCGTTATTGGAAAGTGAGGGATGATCATGAAAACATTGAGTATTAGTCCTGATTTTACGATTGAAGATATTCATAAGATTCGGGAACAGAATTATGAACGGACAAAAGGCATGACTGTAGAGGAGAAAGTGGCATATTATAATAATTTGGGGAAAGAAGCGGAAAGGGAAATTGAAAGGCGTAGAATGCGGAAACGGAAAAGCTGAAAAATAAAGGCTTTACACCTTTTACATGGATTGTTATAATGAAAATATCATATACATGTAAACGATAGAACTCAGAAAGTGGGTGGTCATATGCCAAGCGATAAGGAAATGATTAACAATTTAATTGATAATTACACAAGTTTACAACGTATTAAGAAAGCGGAAGATGCGGAAAAAGAACTC
>CATLEQ010000065.1 GCA_949915905.1 uncultured Lachnospiraceae bacterium
GAATCAAAGAATTACAATAAGGACATCTAATGTAATCTTCTAACAGATAAGATTCCGATTCTTGAAGAAATGACAATCGACAATTAGGACAGATAAACCAATGAACTTCAGATCCTTCCGGATATTTATCCCACTTCTTAAAATTTTCAGTGTAATCCTTCAATTCGAATGGATAGAACTGCACCTCCACGCCATACTGCAAAAGTTCCTGCGCATACTCTCTCGCGCTTTCATAAATCACGCCGTGGAACGGTACCTGTTCCCCTTTGACATAGATGAACCCGATTTTGATATGCTTTTTACGCGCGGCCAGTCCTTTCCCGGCAATGTTGGGCTGGTATCCCAATTCCTGCGCGATACGCCGTATCCTTTGCGCCTTCTCCGGTGCCACCTTTCCCCGGTCATGAAGCACCCGGTCCACCGTCCCCCGGGAGACACCCGCCTTTTCCGCGATATCTTTTATAGTAATCATCCTGCCGTCCATCGTGCCATCCCTTCTCCCGCCACTTGCGCGGGTTGTGATTTCCGCCTTAAAGGCTTTTGTTTACGATATCACCACCCGCGCAAAATGTCAATTGAAGGTTACTATGAATAGTAACAATGGAAGCGTTTTGATACCGGGTTCAGTCATAAAACCATATTACCGTGCGACAACCGTCACGCTCACCGGTTCCATGCCATCCGCCGTAAACGTCACCTTAATCTCTCCTTTTTCTCCGTTGGAGCGCACCGCCGCCAAAACGAGCCCGTCATAAGTCGGCCATGTAACGTCGTCGTAACTTAACGTCGCCTGCGGATCGGCGCTGCCAAAGCCCTGCAAATAACCCGCGCCTTCCACCTCCACGGTAATTTCCTTCACCGCGTTTAAGTTACAAATTCCCGCCGTATCCTTCAAGCCGACCGTGACAAAGGAAAGGTCCGCGCCGTCCGCCGTGATTTCCGTGCGATCCGCCCGCGCATCCAGTTCAACTTCGTCCGCCGCCGTCCGCAAAATGCATTCTCCGTCAATCCCATTCGCGCCATAACCGACGGCTTTTAACTCGCCCGGCTGATACGTGATTTCAAACGTGGCCGTAAACCCGTTGGCCTCGCCCGCCTGCTTCCTGCCGAGAGACTTACCGTTTAAAAACAATTCCACCTCGTCCGACACGGAATAAATGTCTACGTTTGCCGTTTTTCCCTCATATCCCGGCCAAGTCCAACTTGCGATGTTGTCCTTGAACATCCAAGGTGTCTGACTGTGGGGCTGCCCATGACGATTCACGCGTTCCACCGCCAGGTACGGCTCTTTGCGCAGTCCATACACGATTTCCCGCAGATAGCTGATGGGACGGCGATACCCCACAAGGTCAATGTCTCCGATGTAAGCCGCCCGATCCGGCCAGTGCGATGAGAAATTCATCGTGCCGTCATAATAGAAAATGCCGCATCCGGCCTCGCCCAGATAATCGTAACCGGTCCAGGTCATGTCACCGATGACGTGCGCATTTTTCTTCACCACGTCCCACAAACGCACGATGTCGCCTGGGAAGGTTTCCGTACCAAGCACCACGCGGTTTGGATTCAGCTCGTGCTCCAGCGCGTGCCTGCCGGTCAGATAATTGTACCCAGCGATGTCGGTCGCGTCAGCAAACTCTTCCAACCGGGAAGTCATCGTCGGATGCGAGGCAAACATGTCCCCGGTCGTCCCGCTCATGATGAGCGACATAAAATTGTTAAGCCCGTTGCTTCCGCCCGCGGCATCGGCAGAACCAGAATTCGCATCCTCTCCCGTCTTGGTCGTTTCGTCCGCCTTCTCCTCTCCTTGTTTTTTTGTTTCAGCCGCCTGGTCCGCGCCGGCTCCCGGCATCTGTATCCCCGCCTTGGCCAACACGTCCATGATGATGGACTGCATTTGGTCCGAAACCGCCAGCATGCCGTTTATCGCACTGGTCGTAAAACGTGTCTCGTCCAATTCCTTGAATTTATCCGCAATCATGCGGTTAATCTGTGCGCCCTTGGCAGTTCCCGCCTCCTGAATCTCGTTTCCGGTGCTGTAGAGAATGACGGACGGACGGTTGTAATCCTTCTCTACGATGCGCCTTACGTCCTCTTCCCAATATTTTATGAAATCACGGGAATAATCATGCGTGTTTTTGGGACGCGTCCAAATGTCGGACAACTCATCCATCACCAGCATGCCCAGCTTGTCACAGGCGTCAAGCATCGCCTTGCCCATCGGGTGGTGCGCGCTACGGATGCAGTTAAAGCCCGCCGCCTTCATCTGCTCGCAACGGCGTTCCTCCGCCCTGTAAAGCGTTGCTGCCCCAATGATGCCATTATCATGGTGTATGCAGGTTCCGCGCAGGTTCACTTCCTTGCCATTGAGACAAAAGCCATTTTTCGCATCCACGGAAATGGTACGAATTCCAAAATGCTCTGTCACGTCATCCGCGGCCTCCCCGTCCACCAAAAGTGAAACGGTCGCGTAATAAAGGTTGGGATTTTCGCAGTCCCACAACTTGGGATTCTCCAGCAAAATCCGTTGGCGAACCTTCGTCCGCTGATTCTTATACACCGTGATCGTCTTGTCATCCGCGGCCGCCACGTTCCCGTCCGCGTCCTTGATTTCCGTGCGGACGATGATTTTCTTTCCCTGCAATAATTCGTTTTCAATCCGCGCCTCCACCTGGATGACCGCCGTCCCCTGACCGATTTCCATCGGGGTGATACGGACTCCATTTACCGGAATACGCAAAGTGCCGCCCACAAACAGATTTACGTCACGGTAAATGCCGCTTCCTGAATACCAGCGGCTGCACGGCTGCGCGCTGTTGTTCGCCGTCACCTTGATTTCATTTTCCTCGCCGTATTTGAGGAATTCATCGGCGCACACGTAAAAATTGGAGTACCCGTACGGATAACCGCCCGCATAATCATTGTTGATGTAGACCGCCGCATTGGCATAGACTCCCTCGAACTCAAAAATAACCGTCCGATCCTCCCATTCCTCCGGCGCGAAAAATTTCTTTTTGTAGTAATACACGCCGCCCGGCCAAAAGCCGGACTGACTACCCGCCGGCGCGTCCTCGACGCGCTTTTCGTGCACCATGGCATCATGTGGAAGGTTGACATAGTTTATTTCCTTCTCGCCGCCATTCAAGGTGGTAAGCAAACTGTCGCCCGCCCCATCAATGAACTGCCATTTCTCGTTAAAACGTTGTTTTTGCATAAAGCTCCCTCCTGAATTTATTTTGCGTGATGTGTGATGTTCTCATTTTATCAGTTCGTCCCTTCCCCGGCAATGTCACATCCCTCACTTTCGACGCCAAAACTGTATCATATCCGTGAATCAAAAAGAGGCCATCTGTTTCCGATAGCCTCTCTCTGCGTTCTTTTACATTGATTTACATTGATTTACATCGCTTCTATCTGCACTTTCGCGTCCGCCATGCCTTCGGAAGAAAGCGTCACGGTAATCATGCCCTTTTCTCCGGTACCGCGAACCGCAGCCCGCAGCCTGCCTTCGTACGCCTTGGCCGTCGTGTCAAAGTAGTTCTCCTCCGACTCCGGATCCGCACTGCCGAAGCCTAGGATGACCCCCGGCCCCTCAATGCTAATGGACACTGATTTGTCCGCGCCCGGATTGAGGTTTCCATCCGCGTCAAGCATGCTGATTTCCACATATGCGATATCACTTTCGTCCGCCGGAACCTGCGCACAGTCCGCCACGGCGGAGATTACCACGTCCTCCGACGCGGTTACCAGCTTGTCGCGCCCTACTTCCGCGCCGTCCTTGTAAGCAACGACTTCCACCGTGCCCGGCTCGTACACCGTGTCAAAAATCACGATATATTTCTTGTCCTCGCCGACTTTCTTTTTCTCAACCGAAGTTCCATTGACAATCAATTCCGCCTCGTCCGCGTTGGCATATACTTCCACCTTCACCGGCTTTCCTTCATAGCCCTTCCAATTCCAGCTGCGCACGGCGTTCGTCATGCTCCACTGCGTCATGCCATGCTTCTCGCCATAATGCTCCGGAGTCTGCACGCCGATAAACGGCTGTGTGCGGAATCCCCAAATCAACTCTCGCCAGTAAGAGGTCACCCTTCTGTCGCCGATAATATTGATGTCGCCGCAATATGCCACCTTGCACGGGTACGGCGCATAAAAGCCCATTCCGCCATCGGCATCATAGTTCACCTTGCCAATACCGGCCTCGCCCAGGTAATCCCACGCGGTCCAGTCAAAATCACCTATCACGTATGGCAACTTCTCTACCAGCTCCCAGTTCACGTCCAAATCCGGCGGATTCGTCTCGGAACCGACAAGGATGCGGTTCGGGAACAACTCCCCGTCTTTCTCATAACGGGACGCCGCATAATTGTAACCGGTGATATCCACCTGCGCACAAGCTTCTTTTACCAAATCCGCCGCAAAATCACTGGCCATCAGCTGTGCCATCATATCGCCCATGCTGCTCATCATGCTGTTGATTTCCTTCGGCTCGCCATCCTGCCCTGCTTCTGCTCCTTGCGCTGCCGCTTGTGCATCCTCCGTGCCCGCACCCTGTGCTGCTGCCGCGCCGGCTCCTTGTGCCATCAGCTTCGGCAGTTGATCCATCATGGCCAGCAAGAGGTTCAGGCTGTTCGTCACGTAACGGGAATCATCAAGGCTGCGCAGCTTGTCGGCCAATTTCTTGCCCCATTGCACGTCATATTTATTTCCCGCCTCTGGAATCTCATTTCCAATCGAATACATGATCACGCACGGATGGTTGTAATCTTTCTTTACCAGGTTGGTCACGTCATGCTCCCACCACTCTGCCATGTGGGTGCCATAGTCGAAATCTACCTTCGTCGTCGTCCACACGTCTGCGAACTCGTCCATCACGTACATGCCGTACTTGTCACATGCTGCCAAAAGCCTTCTGCTCATCGGATAATGGGAGCTTCGAATCGCGTTAAATCCCGCCGCCTTCAGTTTCTTCACGCGTTCTTCCGCCGCATGGGCAAATTCTGCCGTTCCGATGATTCCGTTGTCATGATGAATACATCCGCCGCGCAATTTTACCACCTTGCCATTAACGCGCAGGCCATGCTTCGTGTCAAGCTGCAACTTGCGGATGCCAAAGGTTCCGCATTCCGTGTCGATGACATTTTCCCCTTCTTTGATATAGGAACAGTAGGTATACAGATATGGATTCTCCTCGTCCCACAGCTTCGCGTCCTGCACGTAGATCTTCTGCTGGTATTCCTGACTCGTGCGCTCCATGACGGTAATCGGCATCACATCCGTCGCCACCACACTTCCGTCCGCGTCTTTTAATTCCACGACCAACTGCACGTCGCGCACGCCCGTTCCCGTGTACTCTATCGTTGACTTCACACGAATGACGGCCTGGCCGTCCTCAACCTCCATCGTCGCCAGATGTACGCTGTCCGCCGCCAGGTGAAGTCTGTCCGCCACCATCAGGTTTACGTCACGGTAAATGCCGCCACCCGTATACCAGCGTCCGCTCGGAACGCCGTTCTTTACGATGACCTTGACCGCGTTCGGCTCGTCAAAATGAACATAATTCGTAACGTCAAGATAAAAATTGCTGTATCCGTAAGGGCATTTTCCCACATAAGAACCATTCATATAAACAAACGCGTTCTGGTATACCCCTTCGAACTCCAGCCAGATATTTTTCCCCTCGTCCTCTGCCGCCATGGAAAAATTCTTCGTATACGTATAATTTTCCTCCCGGAAAAATCCGTTTCCGCTGCCGTTTGGCTCCTCGGGATTCCGTTCCGTTTTCACGGACGCGTCATGCGGAAGGCAAACCTCCTCCGGTGCCGCCGCGCCGCCCATCAAGGCCGCCAAGGCTCCGCCTCCGCCTTTGCTAAACGTCCAGCCCTTGTTAAAACTTTGTTTCTGCATTTGTTCGTTACCTCCTTGATTTTGTAATCTTACTTTGTGCGTATTCATGTGTTCGCAGAAGTTTCTACTGTATTTTTATTTTACGCCGAACATGCCTTTCTTCACAATGGCAGTATCATTCCGAAAAAATTTTTTTCTTGCCAAATACTTGCAGATTCGTGTATACTATTTTTAGAAATAGAAAAATACGAAATGCGACTCTAATTGCAAACAAAACCCGACAATCCTTGGGGAGTATTTACAACGGGAGAAGATGAATCATGCAGAAACACAAGATGGGTTCTGACAATTTTTTTGACTTATATCACTTGCAGGGCAATTTAGGATTCGACGACAATTCTCTGGAGATTCACAATTATGACAGTAATTCCAACACCTACTACAATATCAACACGCCCCTGCACTTGATTTTAATGTACAATACTTGCGGAGTCCCGAACGTGACCGACAATTTTCTCGGCATCTCCCCGGTCGGTGCCCAGTTCATGTACAACGACGACCACATTGGCCACGTTTCCAAACCGCACCGGCATAATTATTTTGAATTCCTGATTGTTTTAAAGGGAAAGGTCATGCAAGAAATAGAGGGAAAAGAATACCTTTATCCGGCCGGTTCCTGCTGCCTGATCAACCATAACATCACACATACGGAGCGATTTCTCGAAGAGGGAAGCATCTTGTTCCTGGGATTGAAAATCGATTTCGTCAAAGAATTGATTGCTGGGTGCAAATCCTCCTTCTTTCCGAACAAGGACGCTGTTTTGACAAACTCCGTGCTAACGTTTATGGAAGAAAACATTGCCAGCGACACGCAAAAGTATTATCTGGATTTTTTCCCGGTCTATCAGAATCACAAAAGTATTGAAAGTCTTCATCGAATTGCCGACGCGCTGGTTCGCACGCTATTTTTGCCGAAACTCGGAGCGGATTATGTATTAAAAGGACTGCTTTATGAACTATTTGACTATCTGGACACGAAACAAGCTTATCACATCATTCCGGTGAAGCTCAGTTCCAAAAATGACGCCCTGCTCTTTTCCCGCATCCGCCACCTGATGGAGGACACGAACGGGCGCATGACCCGCGCCGAGCTGGAAAAGTCTTTGAATTACAGCGGGAATTATTTGAATACGATTGTCAAGGCGCACACGGGAATGAATTTATTCGACTACGGCATGACCTTCTGCATGGAAAAAGCCGCGCAGCTTCTGACCGAGACGGATTTGTCCGTGACCGCGGTTGCGGAAACACTGAAATTTTCCAACCAGGGACATTTTTATCGCTTATTTAAACAGACTTACGGGATGCTGCCGAAGGAATACCGGAAAACGCATAAAACGGCATAGGAAGAAGACAATGCATTGTCTTCCCATGCCGTTTTGTCAAAAGTACTTTTTATCCATTAATTGAAGTACACCAACTCTTTAATCTCCTCGGCCGGTTCCACGCACTCTGCCGTGATGACTGGTCCGCGTCCGCGATACATCTTGAGTTCCTCATAGCTTATCTTTCCCCGTACCTTGATCCACTGCCCGGCCTTCGGCTCCACCGCGCCACCGACTTTGCAGACATAGCCAAGAAAACTCGTGTCGTCCGCGCAGCAGGTCATCGCCATGCGCCCCGGCAGAAACGTGTTCGCGGGAAAGCTTTTGGGTCGCAAGGCTCTCGCCACGAATTCCACGGTCTTCCCGTCATAACGCTCCTCGTGCTCCATCGCGTCGACGTACCAGATGCCGTAATCCTCCGGGCGGATTTCAATCACCGGCTGCTCCAGGTCAAACGGCACGCTGTCCGCAAAAATGTCCTCAATTTCACCTTCCTCGTCCTCAAAAACGACCTCCGCCTGGGGGCTTACCACCTTCACGCTTCTTCTGTATCCCGCCAAGGGCTTCGTATCCGTGCATCGGTTAAAAAGCACCATCTCCGAGCCCCGAACCATTTCCACGAACAGAGGCTTCATGTTATTTAAGTAGACCTGGAACGTGCTCGCGTCCACCGTCGTCAGCTTCTGCTCCATCACCCAGCCCGCCGGAAGGGTCATCGCCTCAAACTCGCTGACCCGCCACATGCCGTTGTACTCAATGACGACCCGCGCCGGATGATGCTTTTCATCCATTTTGCGAAGCCGCTCTTCCGTCAAGTCCTCTGGATTTTCCACCGTCTCCATCACCACGCGGTGCTTCTTAAGCAACTTTTCGTCGTATTCCTCCTCGCCCTCCTCGCAAAGGATCAGAAGCGTCGTCCCCCGAATCTGGAAATAATTCTGCGTAAGCGTAAACTGCAGAAACTGCGTCTTCCCGCTGTCCAAAAAACCGGTCATCAGATAAACCATAACCTCTCGCTGTTTCATGTCTCTTCACCCTTTCGAACCCGTTCAAATTTTCCCTATTGCGCACAAAGCCGCGAAAACACATTCCGTTCCCGCAGCCTTATGCATTTCCACATACCTTAGGAACTGTTCATCAATAACTTGTGAACAGCTCCTTATTTCACCCCGAACAGCTCGGCAATCTTTTCCTCATTTAACTTGGAGCCAATCACGCACAAACGGCCGGTATACTCCGCAGCCCCGGTGCGCACCTCGTGCTCCTCCGGCACCATGTCAAAATAAATCCATTCTCCGTCGGCTCCTGCCACCATGCCTTTCGCACGCAGAATCGTCCCATACTGATCGTCCGACTCCAACGCCGCCAGGATGCTGCCGATTTTCTCTTTGCTATAAGTCTTAATCGTCTCGCATCCCCAGCTTGTGAACACTTCGTCCGCATGGTGATGTCCGTGATGGTGGTGATGTTCGTGGTCATGGTCATGTCCACAACCGCATTCTTCATCGTGGTGATGATGCTCATGCTCCTCATGCTCATGATGATGGTGGTGCCCGTGCCCCTCCTCATCGTGGTCATGGTGCGGGTGCTCGTGCTCCTCCTCGTGGTCGTGATGATGGTGGTGCTCATGCCCCTCCTCGTCATGGTCATGATGATGCCCGCATCCGCAAGATTCCCCATGCTCATGCACTTCGCCGCACTCCGGGCATACAAGCTCCGCCAGCAACTCCTCCTCGAGGGATTTGCTGCCCTCCATCGTCTCCAACAGTTTCTCCCCGGATAATTGCTCGATGGGGGTCGTGATAATCGGCGCTTTCGCGTTCATCGTGCGCAGGATTTCCACGCTCTCCTCGATTTTTTCCCGCTTCGCCTTGTCGGTTCTGCTCAAAATGATCGCACCCGCATATTCAATCTGGTTACTGAAAAATTCACCAAAATTCTTACTGTAAATCCTGCATTTCGTCACGTCCACGATGGTCGTGAAACTATTCAACTCCGCATCCAAGTCGCCCTGCGCGTCCTGCACCGCCTTAATCACGTCAGACAACTTGCCGACCCCGGACGGCTCAATCAAAATCCGATCCGGATGATACGTCTCCACCACCTCGTGCAGGGACTTTCCAAAGTCGCCAACCAAGGAACAGCAGATGCAGCCGGAATTCATCTCCTTGATTTCGATTCCTGAATCCTTCAAGAACCCGCCGTCGATGCCAATCTCCCCGAACTCGTTCTCTATCAGAACCACTTGCTCACCGGCAAACGCCTCTTTTAACATCTTCTTGATAAATGTTGTTTTTCCGGCTCCCAAAAAGCCGGAAACAATATCAATCTTCGTCATGATAACCGCCTCCTAAAATTCTTTTTTCCGCATTATTATATCCCTCTTTTTTTAAAAATGCAAGTCCATCAACAACTCCACCGGGCAATGGTCCGACCCCATCACGTCCGTCAGTATACCCGCGTCCTTCAGCCTATCCTTCAAGCTTTCCGACACGCAGAAATAGTCAATCCGCCATCCGGCGTTTTTCTCCCGCGCCTTGAAGCGATAGGACCACCAGGAATATACCCCTTCCTGGTCAGGATAAAAATAACGAAAGGTGTCAATAAACCCGGCATCTAAAAGCTCCGTGAACTTCCCCCGCTCCTCGTCCGTAAACCCGGCATTCTTGTGATTCGTCTTCGGGTTTTTCAAGTCAATTTCCTGATGCGCCACGTTCATGTCCCCGGTCACGATGACCGGCTTTTTCTCTTCCAGCCCTTTCAAATACGCGCGGAAATCATCCTCCCAGCGCATCCGGTAGTCAAGCCGTTTTAACTCGTCCTGCGAATTCGGCGTGTACACCGTCACAAAATAAAATTCCTCGAACTCGCACGTGATGACGCGCCCCTCCTGGTCATGCTCCTCGATGCCGATACCATAGGCCACCGTGAGCGGCTCCGTCTTGGTAAAGACCGCCGTTCCGGAATATCCCTTTTTCACCGCATAGTTCCAATATTGATAATAGCCTTCCAGTTCCAAGTCAAGCTGTCCCGCCTGCAGCTTCGTCTCTTGCAGGCAGAAAATGTCCGCGTCAATCTCCTTGAACACGTCCATAAATCCCTTTTGAATGCAGGCCCTAAGGCCGTTCACGTTCCACGATACTAATTTCATTTCAGTTCCTCCCATTATGATTCGCACATGTCGGCGCGCTCATGCACATCTTCCACGGCCCCGTACGTCCGCATACATTTACCTTGTCTCATCGTACTCAATCACGCACCGCTCAAACGCGTTGACCACCTGCGTCTCCTCATACTGGTCATACCGCTTGTGCTGCCGGCCGTAATTCAAATGCACATGGCCGTGCAAAAAATATTTGGGCTTATATTTCTCCATCAAACGGCGAAAAGCCGTAAATCCTTGATGCGGCAAGTCCATCCCGTCGTTCAACTGGTACGCGGGGGCATGGGTGACGAGAATGTCGAACCCCTTCTTGCGCCACAATTTCCACCAGAGCTTCCTTACCCGCCGGTTCATCTGTGCGTCCGTGTACTGGTGCTTTCCCGGACGGTAACGCATGGAACCGCCCAGTCCCAGGATGCGCACGCCCTTGTACACGAAAATGTCGTCCTCAATACAGATGCACCCCTCCGGCGGCTTGGTTTCATATTTTTCATCGTGGTTCCCATGCACGTACAACACCGGGACATTGGACAATGTCACCAAAAACATCAGGTAATCCGGATTCAAGTCGCCGCACGATATAATCAAGTCAATGTCTTTTAATTTGCCCGGTTCATAAAAATCCCACAAATACCGGGACTCCTCGTCTGCAATCGCCAGAATTTTCATCCGATACTGGTCCTTTCTATCGCCCCTTGCTGATCCACCACCGGTTCCGCCTGCGGAACGAGGCTCTTTTTCTCTGGAATGCTGCCGACGACGTTCTCCGCCAGCCAATCCATTTTCACGATTTCATCCGGGGTCAAATCACGCTCCGGGTCGCCCTGCACGATGCCGTTCTGCGAATATAGGATGCCCGAAAACGGATTAAATTCTCCCCTGCGGATGGTATCTTTTAAAAGATTGACCAGCCGTTTCGTGCCAATCGGCAAGTTTTTCGAACAGATGATGTCAATCACGTCCGCCGACATTCCCCACCAGTAATTGATGGCCTTATTATTGCCCGGTGTGACCTCGTATTTCCAGGTGCCGTCCATCACCTTGCGAATCAACTGCTCGTAGAACCGTCCCCAATGCAACACCGGCATCGCGATATTGCGCGTGTACTCGCCGTCCATCTGGTAAATGCCGAAATACCGGGAGCATTCCTCGGGAATCACCATGTCGCGCCCGGAAATCAAGTCCACGCCCAGACGGCGGATATTTTCATTCAAATCCTGGTCCTTGATCGAGCTCCACTCCAGGTACACCTGCGCCCGCGGATTGGTAATCTTCGCCCCTAAGGCAAATGCATTGATATTGGCAATCGAACCGTAAATCGGATAATCCGCCACGTAGGCCAGCTTGCCATGCTCGGCCATCGCCCCCGCAATCGCGCCCATCAAAAACTTCGCCTCATGAAGCCTCGCGTAATACGTGCGGATATAGCGGTGCGAGGTATTGAGCGAACAATTCAAAAAGCCCACCTTCGGGTTGGCAATCGCCGCCTTGACGCTCGCCTGCACGAAGGACGGGGTCGTCGTGAAAATCAGGCCGCACCCGTCATCAACCGCCTCCTTAAGCACCTGGTCTATATTCTCCAGCGTCGTGTTCTCGTAACACACCGTGGTCACCTCGTCCGAGAACGCCGCCTCCAGATGGAGCCGTCCCAGCTCGTGGGAGTACGTCCAAGCGGAGGACGTCGGGGTCTTGGCATAGACGAAGGCAATTTTAAGGTGCGAAATGTTAGGCTGCAAAAGCCGGCTTAACAATGGCTTCTTCGCTTGTACCGGGTTCATCTGGAGATCCACGCTCTCGTCTTCACTTAAAAGGACGATTTCTTCCCAGAACGCCTCTATCAATTCCTTGAGCTGCACCGTCGTGCGCGCCTCCACCTCGCGGTATCCGTACAACTCAATCAGGGCAAGAAACGCGTCCCCGGTCGGAATGGACAGTTCCGCCCCGCCATGCGCGTTATACTCTGCCAAAAAACGTCCATAAATCGCGCTGAAGTCCAACTGCTCCTCCCGGCTCCACACTTCGCCCGGTGCCTTTCCCACCAGTTCCTGGAGCTTTACAAAGCTCCCCAATTTCGTAAACCAGACATAATTGACCTTGGAACAATCATAAAAATCCAAAAACTCATAATATAACTTATTTTCCGGCTCATCCGTCCGCTTGGGAATGATGCGCGTCACCGTGCCGAAAATCGTCACCGCGCCGAAATATTTCATCACGCTGACCCGCTTGTTTCCCTCCTGCACGTAAAACTTGTTCATGTATTCATACGCCTTGATAGGCTCGTGGATACCTTCCTTCACGTGGCTGGTGCTAAGCGTGGACCATTTGTCCGCAAATTCCGTATTTTCTTTCAATATCGGCATGAAGTTGGCCGCGAACGAATTGCTCCGTCCACCGGTCCTCGTGCCGACAATCTGGCTGACCGGTATCTGCACGAGTCCCAGGGACACTTCGGAATAGTCATGCCGCTCCGGCAATATCTCGTCAAGAACCTCCAGCGTGGCCCGCTGTCCCAGCATCATCCGAGTGTCATAATTCTTCTTTCCCATCTTGTACGCTCTTGCATAATCTTCCATTGACATGATAAATGCTCCTTTCTGGTACGCCACATGAACGTTTCATTTTTTTCGTCCACCGTGAGCTGCTTGTCAATTCTTCCCGCGTCTTAAAGTGCCGCCAAGTATTCTTCAAATTCTTTCTCCGTATAAGTATGAACCTTCTTAAAACAGTAATTTTCAAATAATTTCACGCCAAAACACACATACTCTTCTCTTGCCAGCCTGCTCACGCCCTTTGCAAAGCTATCGAATGAAGCGGACGGCTGTACATGCGTTTTCTTCTCCTTGATAATGTCCAAATTATTTCTATTCGCAGTTGCATTATACACCAAAATATACTCCATGTATGTACGCATTTCACTAATTTTGACAGATGCGATATCCGAGAATATCAAAACACTGTCATATATCTTCTTGCGAACGCCGAATTGTTTGGCTTTATCCATATACCCGTTTTTAAACTCTACGAACACAAGTCCCCCCTTTTCATCCGACATAAGGGCATCATTCGATTTTGGCACTTCACTTAGTCTTA
>CATLEQ010000066.1 GCA_949915905.1 uncultured Lachnospiraceae bacterium
TTCCAGACGATGTCCCATCAGACGCAGTTGGAACGGGCGACGGACGAGTGCGGGCTCATCCATGAGACGGCCTGCAAGCTGTTCGCGGAGTCGTGGAACGGGGAGCCGGTGCGCCTTTTGGGCGTTCGCACGTCGAAGCTTATAGAGGCCGACGCGCCGCAGCAATTGACGTTATTTGACATGGAATTTCCGAAGGAACCGGACGAGAAACACAAGAAACTCAACGCGGCCATGGAGGCGATACGTAAAAAATACGGGGAGAAAGCCGTGGTCAAGGGGAGCGAATTGGCGTGAGTGCGGCACCTTGATTTTCTTGTCGAACCATGGTATGATACGGCTAAATATTTATGCTCACGACAGATTTTATCTGCCGTGAGCATAACCACGATACAGGATCGGAAAGTCAAGAAAGTGAGAGATTGGCGCATGGCAAATTATACGATGAGGGTAATTATGGAAAATTTTGAAGCGATGCTTGTGGAGATGCCGTTTAACAAAGTGACGGTATCCGCCCTTGTGGAGCGTTGTGAAATCAGTTCAAACACATTTTATTATCACTTTCGAGATATTTACGAGTTGCTGGATCGTTGGATAGCCATCAAAGTAAATAAATATATTAATCTGGACGATGAGAACCAGGATTGGACGGAGTGTTTGAAAGATACGCTGAAAGCGATGCAGATGAACTCCAAGATGATTTATCACATTTGGGATGCCATATCGAAAGATCGCCTGGAACGATTTGTTTTTGGTTCCGTTCAGGACTGGTTTTATGAGGCAACAAAAAAACGTCTGGGCGACACGAAAATTTCCGACAGTTTAATGCGGGATATCGCGGGGTTTTACTGCTATTCTATTCTGGGATTCGTGCTTAAATTTTTATGGGACGATATGAGGGCGGACGTGGATCAGGCCGTTGACCGGCTTGGCAGCGTGTTCGCGGGGGTTTCGGACTATATGGTTTCCAAGGAAGCGAAAGCTTTTGATTAAAACCTTTGGATTAAAATTTTCGGAATCCTCAAATTATGATAAATTCAGCCGTTTCTTCTATATTTAGTGAAATTCAGCCGTTTCTCCTATTTTAGTGAAATTCAGCCGTTTCTCCTATTTTAATGAATTTTGGCCGTTTCTCCTAAATAGGAGAGACGGCTTTGTTTCTCAATGGCACATTTCCTTGTCAACTGTTAAAATAAGCCTGGCTTTAATTACAATAGGAGGAGGCGAAGCCAATGCGAACGGCAATTATTACGGACAGCAATAGTGGTATTTTTGAAGAGGAAGGTCGGGAAATAGGCGTGTTTGTTGTCCCCATGCCCGTCATTTTGGACGGGGTCACGTATTTTGAGGGGCAGGATATCTCCCATGATGAATTTTTCCGTTGGCTGTCCGAGGGAAAGCCGGTAGCCACGTCGCAGCCGAATATTGCGGATGTACTCCGTATTTGGGATGACGTACTGGAAAGCGGGTATGAGGATGCCGTGTATATTCCCATGTCCAGTGGATTAAGCGGTTCCTGCCAGATGGCGCAGGGAATGGCACAGGAGTACGGGGGCCGTATTGCGGTGGTAGACAACCATAGAATATCCGTGACGCTGCGCCATTCGGTGCAGGATGCGATGGCCTTGAGGGAACGGGGCTTTCATGCCGCACAAATCAAGGAGGCTCTTGAGAAAACGGCATACGATTCTATCGTCTATGTGGGCGTGGGAACTTTGGAGTATCTGAAGGCGAGTGGACGTGTGACTTCCGCGGGAGCGGCGTTGGGAACTATCTTGAACATAAAACCGCTGTTAGTGATTGAGGGGGAGCGTCTGGATGCTTATGCAAAGGTACGGGGCACGAAAACGTGTCAGAAACGACTGATTCAGGCCATGTTAAGCTACACGGAAAGGATCTCTTCTGATGGCGGCGAAATCTGGATTGGGGTCGCGGGAAGCTTTGCCGACCCGGCAAAGCATGCGGAATGGGAAGCTTCCGTAAAAGAAGCGTTTCCGAATCATACGGTAAGGTACGACCCTTTAACATTCAGCATTGCCTGCCATGTGGGGCCGGATGCGTTTGGTATGGGAATCAGCCGTAAAATAACTGGTAAACAGTAAAAAAGGAGAATATTATGAATCAATTTTTTACATCGGAATCTGTCACCTGCGGACATCCTGACAAGGTATGTGATCAGATTGCGGACAGGATATTAGATGAAATGCTGATGCGGGATCCGGAATCCCGTTCGGCATGCGAGGTGACTTGTGCCACCAATCAGGTTCACATTTTTGGTGAGGTGACTACTGCGGCCAGGGTCGACTATGAGGCGATAGCGAGAAAAGTGATCACGGAAATCGGTTATACCGCGCCGGGAAGAGGTTTTGACGCGGAAAGCTGCAAAATTACCGTTGACCTGCACGAGCAGTCGCCCGACATTGCCATGGGCATCACCCGCCGGGGAAAAGAAGAGGAATTGAGCAACGGCGCGGGCGACCAGGGAATGATGTTCGGCTTTGCCTGCCGGGAGACGGAAAATCTTATGCCGCTTCCCATTGAACTTGCCCACATGCTTGTCAAACGGTTGGAGCGTGTGCGGAGGACGCAGGAACTGCCGTATCTGCTTCCGGACGGGAAGTCCCAGGTGACGGTAGAGTATGAGGATGAGAAGCCAAAACGGGTTTCCACCGTGATTTTGTCTACCCAGCACTGTGAGGATGCGGATATTGAAACAATCAGAAATGATGCCGGGCAGCATGTCATTGTGCCGACAATTCCCAAAGAACTGATGGATGAGGACACGCAGATTTTTATCAATCCAACCGGGCGGTTCGTGGTCGGGGGACCGGCGGGAGATTCCGGCCTGACCGGGCGGAAACTGATCGTGGATACCTATGGCGGCTATGCCCGTCACGGCGGCGGTTCATTCTCCGGAAAGGATCCTACCAAGGTGGACAGGAGCGGTGCTTACATGGCTCGCTACATGGCGAAAAACATTGTGGCGGCAGGACTTGCGGACAAATGTGAGGTGCAGCTGGGCTATTCCATCGGCTTGTCGGAGCCGGTTTCCGTGCGGATTGACACCTTTGGTACGGAAAAAATGGTAAGGTCCGCATTGTATGAGGCGATGCAAAAACAAGTGGATTTGCGTCCTGCGGCAATCATCCGAAAATTTGGACTGACCCGTCCCATATATGCTTCCGTTTCTTGCTATGGTCATTTTGGAAATAATGCGGCCACGATGCCATGGGAGCAAACGGATTTGGCAGATTATCTGAAAAGGACATTGAACTAAGCGAGAGATTAGGAGAATTGACTTAAATTCTTAAAAGTAGAAAGCGCAGGAGGATTAAGATGAAAACAGGCATTGTAGATGTCGGCGGCGGGTTACGCGGGGTATATGCGGCGGGGGTTTTTGATTACTGCCTGGATGCCGGCATCCGGTTTGATTTAGGGATAGGAGTTTCTGCGGGCAGTGCCAATGTTTCTTCCTATATAGCAGGGCAGAAGAAACGTAATTACCCGTTTTATACCGATTATCCTTTTCGAAAGGAATACATGGGTTTGAAAAACTTTCTCTTTAAGAAATCCTATTTGGATTTGGATTATATTTATAGCACGCTGAGCAATTCTGACGGGGAAAATCCGTTGGATTACCAGAGTTTTATGAAAAGTTCGACCGAATTTCTTGCCGTGGCTACAAATGCCGAAACGGGAGAAGCGGTATACTTTGATAAAACGGCAATGCGTCAGGATGATTACAGCGTATTGAAGGCATCTTCGGCGATTCCGTTTGTATGCCATCCGTATGCGGTGGACGGTGTCCTTTACTATGACGGGGCGCTTGGCGATACGGTTCCGCTTGAAAAAGCCTTTGAATGGGGCTGTGATAAAGTGGTCCTTGTCCTGACAAAGCCAAAAGATTTTTGCAGGTCATCCTCAAAAGATGAGAAAATTGCAAAAAGGATTCAGAAAAAATATCCGATTGCCGCAGAGCGGATCAGAAATAGGGCCAAGCAATACAACCGAGGCGTGGCACTGGCAAAAGAATACGAAGCGGATGGCCGCGTATTGATCATAGCGCCGGATGACACTTGCGGCGTGGATACTTTGACAAAGGACAGGGATGCGCTGAAACGGTTTTATGAAAAGGGGTACCGGGACGCTAAAGCGATGGAATCCTTTTTGAGAGAACAGTCGGGGCAGGACGGATGAGCTGGTGCGCCATGGCAACCGATGCTTGATTATTTTAGTGCTGCCTGGGACTTTCATAATAAATGGAAGGACATGTTCAAATAGCCTCATATTCGTTAATGGTTTTGAAAGTTTCTACAAATCCACCCGCAAACCCGTGTGGCAATCAACGCGCAGGCAACCCCCACGCTGTCAATGCACACGTCTATGACCGATGCGCTGCGCTCCGACACGAAGTACTGGTGGAATTCATCCGTGCATGCGAATGCCACGCTAAGTATGGCGGCGGTTGCAAAAAGGGAACCGCCCCGCCGTCCATAAACATATAATGGAAGCAAAACGGTCAATGTCAATATGAAATATTCTGTCATGTGTGCGGCCTTGCGCAAGGGAACTTCGATGGCACGTGCATGGCCGTCAAGTTCTGTCTCGTTCATTTCCAGATGAAATAATTTATCGCAGGTTTCCACGATTTGATAACTGATGTTATAGCTCAAACTCCCCGAAGTCTCGCCCGTCTGCGCCGAAAAGCCGAAAATAACCGACAACATGAACAAGGCGGGCAGGATGGACAAGGGTTTTATAAAAAATAAAATATCGTGTTTCATGTTAAAGAAATCCTTTCGTAAAAATGCTTTTTTACCCCGGCAACATATTTTTTAGTACCAAACATGGATAATCGGATGCAAGCAGGCAAAGTTTGCCTATGGCATTATTATAAACTTTTTTTCTGGGTTTGCAAGCTTGTGTTATTTGTGGTATTCTATAAAGAGTTGCAAAGCGGTTACAATTCGGCCCGCGTTGGCGCGGCACTGAATTGTAACGCAAAGTGTGGGTGTATGCATATTTTTATACAAAACCCCCTTTGAGGAACTATTCAGGTCAGGACTTCGCACTACGCTGCGAAGTCCGTGAGGAAACGTAACGGTAGCAAGGAATCAGCCCAAACGCGAAGCGGTTTTTGCATGGGCGGATTCTTGTAACTATTCATAACTTGAATAGTTACAACCTTTGTTTAAGGAGGGATTGAAATCATGATTTTAAAACAATTATTAGAGCGGTTGACATATGATGTGTTGCAGGGCACGGACGAACTGGAGGTTTCCACTTTGGCCAATGATTCGCGCAAGGTGGAGGCAGGGAGCGTCTTTGTCTGCATCAGCGGCGCGGTCGTGGACGGACATGACTTCATCCGCGACGTGGCGAAAAAGGGAGCTGCGGCCGTCGTGGTAGAGCGGGGGATGGATTTGCTTGAACTGCCCGAAGATGCAACGGGCCTGACAGTGATTCGGGTGAAGGACACCCGCTACGCGCTGGCACTTATGTCGGCGGCATATTTTGACTATCCGGCGGAAAAGATAAAGGTGATTGGCATTACCGGCACGAAGGGGAAGACGACCACCACGTATATGATTAAGTCCATTTTGGACGACGTGGGGCACAAGGTCGGGCTGATTGGCACGATTGAGGCGATTATCGGCGACGAACATATTCCGGCGGCCAACACGACCCCGGAGTCTTTTACGATTCATAAGTATCTGGCCAGGATGGTCGAGGCCGAATGTGACTGCGTGGTGATGGAGGTGTCGTCGCAGGGACTGATGCTGCACCGCACGGCGGGCATCCCGTTTGAAATCGGGATTTTCACGAATCTGGGGAAAGACCACATCGGACCGAACGAGCACAAGGATTTTGAAGATTATAAATGGTGCAAGGCGATGCTGTTTAAACAGTGCAAACTGGGCATAGCCAATATAGACGACCCCAATTTCGGCGATATTTTTTCCAGGGCGACTTGCGAGGTGGAGACGTTCGGGCTGTCTGCGAAGGCTGATTTTCGCGCCGTGGACACGCACCTGGTTTCCAAGCCGGGATACCTTGGCGTGGCGTATCATGTGACGGGAAAGATGGATTTTGACGTGGAAATTGACATTCCGGGGACGTTCAGTGTTTATAATTCATTGACGGCGATTGCCGTATGCCATTATTTCGGCGTGCCTGCGGAGAATATTAAAAAGGCGTTGAAAGTGGCGAAAGTCAAGGGGCGCGTGGAGATGGTCAAGGTGTCGGATGAATTTACCTTGATGATTGATTATGCGCACAATGCCATGAGCCTGGAAAGCCTTCTGACGACGCTTCGGGAGTACAATCCGGCCCGACTGGTTTGCTTGTTTGGCTGCGGGGGCGACCGTTCGAAGGACAGACGTTACGAGATGGGCGAGGTCTCGGGGAATCTGGCGGATTTGACGGTCATTACCTCGGATAATCCCCGGTCTGAGGATCCGAAAGCCATTATCGAGGATATTGAGACGGGCATTGGCCTGACAAACGGAAAATTCGTGGAAATCTGCGACCGCAAGGAAGCCATTCGCTATGTCATCGAACACGGGCAGCCCGGGGACGTGATTGTCCTTGCCGGAAAAGGGCATGAGGATTATCAGGAAATCAAGGGTGTGAAGTACCCGATGGACGAGAGGGTGCTGATACAGGAAGTTCTTGAGGAATTACGCGAAGAAGGTAAATCGGTGAGCTCCCACGCATAACGTGCGCGCGCCGAGGGGAGAAAAGGTTTCATGTTTGCAAACATTATCGTGGACATCACGCATGAAAAACTGGATAAAATTTTTCAATACAGAGTCCCCTCCCGTTTGGAAGGGGAACTTTGTACCGGCATGGAGGTAACGGTGCCGTTCGGACGGGGAAACCGACGTATCAAGGGATACGTCATCGGATTTAGTGAGACTTGTGACTATGATTTGTCGAAGGTCAAGGAGATTGAGGACATTTCCCGCAAAGGGGTCGCCATCGAGGGAAGGTTGGTGGCCCTGGCGGCATGGATGAAGGAAAATTACGGCGGCACGATGATACAGGCACTAAAGACCGTGCTTCCGATTAAGCAAAAAGAGCAGGAAAAGGTAAAGAAGAGAATCCGCCTTTTAGTAAGCGAGGCGGAGGGAAAGGAGAAGCTTTCTTATTATTTGGAGAAAAATCAGCGGGCAAGGGCGAGGCTGTTGGCCGCGCTTTTAGATGACGCGGTGCTGGATTATGAATTGGTCAATAAGAAGTTGAATATTACTTTAAGTGTCGTGCGGGCTTTGGAGGAACAAGGCATTCTGGCCTTGGAGTCTGAGCGCGTGTTTCGCAATCCCGTTCATCAGGACATGTATGGGAACGGGCGTGACGGGCAGCCGCAAAATGGAAATCCGGGGAATGGCCATAAAAAGGAGCCGATTCAGTTTACCGATGAGCAACGTGCGGCCGTCGAGACGTTTTGGCAGGACTACAAAGAGGGGCGATATGGGACATATCTGCTTCACGGCGTGACGGGGAGCGGAAAGACGGAAGTCTATATCGAGATGATTCGCCGGGTGGTGGAAGAAGGGCGGCAGGCCATCGTGCTGATACCGGAAATCGCCCTTACATTTCAGACTGTGATGCGGTTTTACTGTTGTTTCGGGGAGCGTGTGTCCATCATGCATTCCAGGCTTTCGGCGGGGGAACGATATGACCAGATGATGCGGGCGAAGGAAGGTGAAATCGACGTAATGATTGGTCCCCGTTCCGCCTTGTTTACCCCGTTTCCCGACCTGGGGCTGGTCGTGATTGACGAGGAGCATGAAAATACATACAAAAGCGAGCAAGTGCCAAGGTATCACGCGCGGGAGACGGCCGTGGCCAGGGCAAACATGGAGTGTGCGAGCGTCGTTTTAGGGTCGGCGACCCCTTCCCTGGAAGCCATGTATCGGGCGAAGCGGGGCGAATATAGGCTTTTGGAGTTGCGGCAGCGTTCTATGCGGCAAGAGATGGCAAAGGTACATGTCGTAGATTTGCGGGAGGAGTTAAAAAACGGAAATCGCTCGATTTTAAGCGACAAGCTGGCGGAGCTGATGGAGGAACGCCTGCAAAAGAAAGAACAAATCATGCTGTTTTTAAACCGGCGCGGCTATGCCGGGTTTGTCTCCTGCCGGGAATGCGGCCATGTGATCAAGTGCCCGCATTGTGACGTCTCGTTATCCTCGCATATGGGGGGAAAGCTGGTTTGTCATTATTGCGGCCATGAGAAGATAAGGCCGATGGTTTGCCCGGAGTGCAAATCCCGCCATGTCGGGGAGTTTCGGGCGGGCACCCAGCAGATAGAAGAGATTGTAAAAACACGTTTTCCGACGGCAAAGGTGCTTCGGATGGACATGGACACGACGCGGGAAAAGGACGGACATGAAAAAATCCTGGCGGCATTTGCCAATGAAGAGGCGGACATTTTGGTAGGGACGCAGATGATTGTCAAAGGTCATGATTTTCCCAATGTCACGCTGGTCGGCATTCTGGCCGCGGACATGTCGCTTTATGGCAATGATTATCGTTCGGGAGAGCGGACGTTCGCGCTTCTTACCCAGGCGGCGGGGCGTGCCGGCCGGGGACAAAAGGCCGGCGAGGCCGTGATACAGACCTACAGCCCCGAACATTATGCGATACAGACGGCCGCCAGGCAGGATTATGCGGCATTTTATGAGGAGGAAATCCGTTATCGGGAGTTGATGGGATATCCGCCCGTGGAAAATCTGCTGGCAGTGCTCGTTAGCTGCGAGGACGAGGCACTTTTGGAGAAAGGGTGCCATTATCTGAAAGAATATGCGGTAAACGCGTGCAAAGGGGTAAAAATAGACATTATCGGCCCGGCAAGCCCGGGAATCGGAAAAATCAATGATGTTTTTCGTAAAGTACTCTATCTGAAATCGGAAAAGTATGATACACTGGTAGTTGTGAAAAACCGGCTGGAGAAATATATTGAATTGAACCGGGGATTTGACAAGATACGGATACAGTTTGATTTTAATCCGATGAATGTATTTTGACCGAGGCCGAAAGCAACTTAGTGAAAGCGACTGGCATTGAACATTAAAAATGATAAAGGGAGAAACTAAAAATGGCAATCAGACAGGTTCGTGAAATGGGAGACGATATTTTAAGGAAGCAGAGCAAGCCGTTGACGAAGATGACGCTGCGCACGAAGATTTTAATCAAGGACATGTTGGACACGATGTATGAGGCGAACGGGGTCGGACTGGCGGCACCGCAGGTCGGCATCTTAAAGCAAGTCGTAGTAGTGGATGTCGGGGAAGGGCCGTACGTGCTGATTAATCCGGAAATCATCGAGGCCTCCGGGGAGCAGACTGGTGACGAGGGATGTCTAAGTCTGCCGGGAAAGGCAGGAAAGGTGACGCGTCCGAACTATGTAAAGGTGCGTTGCCTGAATGAGGACATGGAGGAAGTGGAGTACGAGGGCGAGGAGCTTTTGGCACGTGCATTTTGCCACGAGATTGACCACCTTAAAGGCATTCTATATGCGGACCTGGTCGTGGGCGGACTGCATGACGTAGAGTACGAGGACGAAGAGGAGTAGAGAAGAATGAGGATTATATTCATGGGAACTCCGGAATTTTCCGTGGGCACGCTAGAAGCATTGATTGCCGTCGGGCATGATGTTTGTCTCGCGGTGACACAGCCGGACAAACCGAAGGGACGCGGCAAGGAAATGCAGTTTCCCCCGGTCAAGACGGCGGCTCTTGCACATGGTATCGAGGTGTTCCAGCCGTCAAGGGTTCGTGAACCGGAATGCGTGGAAAAATTAAAAAGTTATCAGGCGGATGTCATTGTCGTCATAGCATTTGGCCAGATTTTGCCGAAGTCCATTTTGCAGATGACCCCGTATGGCTGTGTCAACGTACACGCTTCCCTTTTGCCGAAATACCGCGGGGCGGCTCCGATTCAGTGGGCGATTCTTGACGGGGAAAATGTGACCGGGGTGACGACCATGCAAATGGACGACGGGATTGACACCGGAGACATGTTGTTAAAAACAGAAGTGGAAATCTCTCCCGAAGAGACCGGGGACAGCCTGCACGACAAGCTGGCGGCAGCGGGAGCCGCGCTGTGCGTGGAGACGCTTAAAAAGCTTCAGGAGGGCAGCATTACGCCGCAAAAACAAGGTGAAAGTCCGACGGCTTATGCCAAGATGTTGACGAAGCAGCTTGGTGACATTGACTGGTCGAGGCCGGCGGCGGAAATCGAGCGGTTGGTGCGGGGGTTAAATTCCTGGCCCGGCGCGTATACGGACTGGAACGGCAAGGTGATGAAAATCTGGAAGGCGAAGGTGGCCGGGGCGGAAATGCCGCAAGCGCAAGATGCCGGACGGGGAATGGTGCCGGAATCGGAAACGGGAGTGGTGAAAGCACAACCATCCGAATGGGAGGACGGAAAATTTTCAGCACTGCTTCCGGGAAGCGTGGTTTGCGTGGAGAAGGATTGTTTCCTGGTACAGACCGGGGACGGACTTTTGAAAGTGGAGGAAGTGCAGGTTCCGGGAAAGAAGCGGATGGAGACGGGGGCGTTTTTAAGAGGGTATACATTGCCCGTGGGAACGATGCTCGGGGTAAAGATTTTTTGAACCTGGTATCACAAATATTTATAAGTGGAGGAAAAGCATGATGCCTTATTACTATTATTGGGATCCGACCTATATATTGGTGTTGATCGGCGTGGTGATTTCTCTGGTCGCCTCGTCTTGTGTCAAGAGTACGTATCGCAAGTACGAGCGGGCGTTTAGCCGTTCTGGAATGACGGGGCGGGAAGTCGCGGAGCGGATTTTGCGTATGAACGGGGTGCAGGGAGTGACCGTTCACCGGGTGGCGGGAGAACTGACCGACCACTATGACCCGCGCAATCAAACCGTAAATCTTTCAGAGGTGGTTTTTGATTCCACTTCGGTGGCGGCAATCGGCGTGGCGGCGCACGAGTGCGGGCATGTGTTACAACATGAGACGGGGTACGTGCCGCTAAAGATTCGAGGGGCGTTGGTGCCGGTGGCCAATTTTGGCTCCCAGATTTCCTGGCCGCTTATTTTGATCGGCTTGCTGATCAATGGTGATTGGTCTATGCTGTTGATTAACCTGGGCATTATTTTGTTTTCTGCGGCGGTTCTGTTCCAGCTTGTCACGCTTCCGGTAGAATTTAATGCTTCCGGGCGTGCCGTGGAGATATTGGAATCAAGCGGGATGCTTGTCGGCGATGAACTTAAGGCTACGAAAAAAGTGCTGACTGCCGCGGCCATGACTTATGTGGCGGGCGCGGCTACCGCGATGTTGCAGCTTTTGCGTATTCTGATTATTGCCGCAGGACGGCGGAGAGATGACTAAGGCGGAGAGATGATTAGGGCGGTAAATGAACGGGAACTGGTGTTGGAAATCTTGCTGGAGGTGCTGGAAAAAGGCGCGTACAGTCATGTCGTACTGCGAAACGTTCTTTCCAAATATCAATATTTGGACAAGAGGGAGCGTGCCTTTATCACCCGTGTGAGCGAGGGCACGATCGAGCGCATGATTGAGTTGGATTACATTTTAGACCAGTTTTCCAAAATAAAAGTAAAGAAAATGAAACCGGTCATCCGTAATATTTTGCGCAGTGCGGTGTACCAGTTGAAATACATGGACAGCGTGCCGGATTCGGCGGTCTGCAACGAGGCGGTTCGGCTGGCGGTCAAAAAAGGCTTCGGGACGCTGCGTGGATTTGTAAACGGGGTACTGCGCAGCGTGGCACGCGGCCTTAAGGATGTCGCGTACCCGAAGGAGAAGCTGCAGCGTATGTCCGTTGCATATTCCATGCCGGAATGGATTTTGAAGCTGTGGCTGGAAATGTATGACGAGGAAACGGTCGGGAAAATGCTGGAGGCGTTTCAAGCGGAACGGCCGCTGACCATCCGGTGCAATCTAAAAAATAACAGTGCAGACGAGCTTTTGGAAAAGCTTCACAAGGATGGCGTAAAAGCAGAGCGGCATCCATATTTGCCGTATGCATTTATGATTTCCGGGTATGATTATCTGGAGCGGCTGTCCGGCTTTGCGGATGGCGATTTTTATGTGCAGGACGTAAGTTCCATGCTGGTCGGCGAGGCGGCGGGGGTATGCCCGGGGGATACCGTCATTGACGTGTGCGCCGCTCCCGGCGGGAAAAGCTTGCATCTGGCCGAAAAGCTGGATGGGACGGGGCATGTGGAAGCGCGGGATTTGACTGTCTATAAGGCAGAGCTGTTGGAGGATAATGTCGCGCGCGCGGGATTTGACAACATCAGTGTGAAAGTGTGGGACGCGCTTGTGCCGGATGAAGCCGCTGCGGAACGCGCCGATGTTGTTTTGGCGGATTTGCCTTGCTCGGGACTTGGCGTGCTTGGCAGGAAGGCGGATTTGAAATATAGGATGACTCCTGAAAATATAGGAGCACTGGCAAAATTGCAGAAGGAAATTTTGCAAAATGCCAGAGCTTATGTAAAGCAGGGAGGCACGCTGGTTTATAGCACGTGCACGATAAGCCCGGCGGAAAACATAGAAAACGTGCGTTGGTTTTTACAAGAATATCCGGAGTTTGTTTTAGAGGACGTGTGGGAGCGGTTACCGAGAGATTTGACGGAGAAGTTACGAGGCGAAATGGCGAGGGAGCGGCGGAGTGATTCATCGGGAAACGATGAATTGCAGGATAAGTGTCTGCAGCTGTTGCCGGGCGTTCATGCGTGCGACGGTTTTTTTATCGCGATATTCGAACGGAATGTGGGCGAAATTTGAGAGGAAATAGAAGGAAGTATGAAAAAGGATATTCTTTCTTATGGATATGACGAGTTACAGTGTGAAATCACGGCGATGGGGGAAAAACCATTTCGAGCCGGGCAGATTTATGAATGGCTTCATATAAAGCATGTGGATGATTTTGCGCAAATGAGCAATCTTTCCAAGGCGTTGCGGGAGCGGCTGGCGGAGGAGTTTGCCGTTTATACGGTTTCCCTGGTGGAACGGCAGCAGTCCAGGCTCGACGGCACGAATAAATTCTTATTCCGCTTGCATGATGGCAATACGGTGGAGAGCGTGTTGATGCGTTACAAGCATGGGGCATCCGTCTGCATTTCCTCCCAAGTGGGATGCCGGATGGGATGCCGGTTTTGCGCGTCCACATTGGGCGGACTGGAACGCAATCTGGCCGCTTCCGAGATGCTCTCACAAATCTATAAAATACAAGACATGATTGGCGAACGCGTTTCCCATGTGGTCGTAATGGGGATGGGAGAGCCGCTGGACAACTATGACAGTTTTCTTA
>CATLEQ010000067.1 GCA_949915905.1 uncultured Lachnospiraceae bacterium
TCATGGTGGGAATCCGGATCCTTCATGTCGGCTACCAAAAGTTTGCGCAATACCTTCCAGCTGAAAATGTAGATGCCCATGGAAGCCAGGTTGCTCTTCGGCTGCGGCGGCTTTTCCTCGAATTCGGTGATGCGTAAGTCTTCGTCGGTGTTCATGATGCCGAACCGGCTTGCCTCCTTCATCGGTACGCCGATGACGGCAATCGTGGCATCCGCGTTGTTCTTCTTATGGTAGTCCAGCATTTTCGCATAATTCATCTTATAGATGTGGTCACCGGAAAGAATCAATATGTACTCCGGGTCATAATTGTCGATAAAATCAATGTTCTGGGAAATGGCATCCGCCGTGCCGCGGTATACGTCCAGGTTGGCATCCGCCTTTTCACGAGGAGGAAGTACGTAAACGCCGCTGTCCTTGGCATCCAGGCCCCATCGTCCTCCGGCCGCGACATAGCTGTTGAGCAGAACGGATTCATACTGCGTCAGCACGCCGACCACGTCGATTCCGCTGTTCGCACAGTTCGAAAGCGGGAAATCGATGATGCGGTATTTTCCTCCATATGAAACAGCCGGTTTGGCAACTTTGTTCGTCAAATCATGGAGACGACTTCCGCGGCCACCGGCCAAAATCATTGCTAGCATATTGTTTTGTTTCATAGTGAACCCTCTCTTTCATTTGGTATAGAATATATTATACAATTATTTGTCATAGATTTCCACATTTTTGTGCAAAAAAACCATGTTTTTTTCGATTTTTTATTTGAAATTTATTATTTTTGACATGTAAGGGGAGTGAAATTAGGAGAATAGGAATGAATTGACGAAAAGATGTACAAATAAGATAAAAATCTAACACGGCTTTTGGGAAAGACATTATAATGGTTTATTATAGAAGAAAAGAAATAAGCCAAAGCAAAATTTAGAAAAGGAGAGTGAAAAATATGCAGGCAATACGTTTGAGAACGGAGCATATGGAAAATCCGATGGGCATTGACGTGGCAAGGCCTTATCTGTCCTGGAACTGTGAGGGGGGAGTACGCCAGGCCGCCTACGAGGTTCGAGCCCTTGAAGGGGAGGAACTTCTCTGGAACAGCGGCAGGGTGGAAGGTGACGAGATGCATGTTTATTATGGAAGGAATTTATCAAGCAGGCAGCGGGTGGAATGGAGCGTGCGCTTGTGGGATGAAAACGGAACGTGCGGGGAGTGGAGCACTCCGGCCGACTTTGAGATGGGTCTGCTGTCAAGGGAGGACTTTCAGGCAAAGTGGATTAACCCGGAGCTTGAGACGGATGCCGGGAAGAGGCAACCGGCGAGCGTCCTTCGCAAGGTGTTTTCGGCAGAGGCGGGGAAGGCGGCCAGGGCGTATGTCACATGTCATGGAAATTACGAGGCGTACATAAACGGCAGGCGGATCGGGGATTTCGTGTTGGCTCCGGGAACGGGAAACTATAATGAAAAATTGTCTTATCAGATGTATGACGTGACGGGGCTTTTACGTGATGGGGAAAATGAAATCAGGGTGCTTTTAGGAGACGGTTGGTATCGCAGCGCGGCCGGAGTCGAGGGGGTCCGCAATCTGTTCGGGACGGAGCTTGCCTTGTTTTTCCAGCTTGAGGTGGACGGAAACGTAGTGTGTGTTTCTGATGAGACGTGGCAGGCGACGCAGGACGGCCCCATCGTGGAGAGCGACATGTGCCAGGGTGAGATTTACGATGCCGGGAAAGAGGACGAGAACGCGTGGTCGTGGCATGCCGTGAAGTTAAAAGACGTGGATGCTTCCGTCTTGTCCGCTTCAAATTCCGTGCCGATTGGTGAGTTTGAACGGTTTGAGGGGAAAATTATCACGACCCCGAACGGGGAGACGGTGATTGATTTCGGACAAAACCTGGCCGGATACGTGGAATTAGAGGTCGATGCACATGCGGGACAAAAGATTATACTGCAGCATGGCGAGACGCTGGATGAAAACGGAAATTTCACGATTGAAAATTACCAGCCGGGAGAGCGGCACGTGGAGGGCGGCATTTTTCAAAAAGCAACTTATATTTGTAAAGAAGGGAAAAATGTATACAAGCCGCACTTTTGTATCTTTGGTTTCCGCTATGCGAAGCTTGAAGTGAGCGAGGGGAGTTTGGCGGATGCCAGGTTTACGGCCATCGCGGTATATTCCAGGATGGAACAGACGGCCGAGTTTGTATGTTCCGATGCCAATGTAAACCAATTGGTAAAGAACAGTATCTGGAGCCAGAAGGGGAATTTCTGCGATGTGCCGACGGACTGCCCGACGAGGGAGCGCGCGGGCTGGACCGGCGATGCGGGCGTGTTTGTAAATACGGGACTTTATCTGATGGACTGTTATCCGGTATTTCGCAAGTGGCTGGGCGAGTGCCGGATCAACCAGTATCCGGAGGGGCAGCTTCGCAATATTTCGCCGATGAATAATAATGAAAGCTTTTTTGGGAAGCTCCTCAGCGGTTCGGCAGGCTGGGGCGATGCGGGCGTGATTGTTCCCTATACCATGTATCAGAGGTATCAGGACGTGCGTATCCTGGAAGAAAATTATGAAATGATGAAGGGATGGGTCAACTACCTGGAAGGCCGCGCGAAGGCCGGAAGCACGAGCGAGGAGGCACAGAAGAACCCGTACAAAGACTATTGTATCGACAATGGCGTGGATTACGGTGAGTGGTGCGAGCCGGGTGTCGGCGTGGAAGGCGTGGAGCAAAACGGCCAGACCGGGGTGGCGACGGCATACCTTTCCTATTCCTCCGGACTCTTGAGTGAGATTGCGCAAATTCTAGGAAGGGAAGAAGATGCCGCCCATTTCGCAGAAGTTTCGGAAAATGCGAAGAAGGCCTTTCGGTTTACACAGACTGAAAATGGAAAGATTGATTCCAAACGCCAGTGCATGTACGTGCGTCCGTTGGCATTCGGTCTGTTGGAGGAAGAGGATGCCCGCCAGGCCGCCGCGGATTTAAATGCCTTGGTGGCGGAAAACGGATACCATCTCAATACCGGCTTTTTGTCGACTCCTTTTTTGTGTGAAATACTGACAAAATATGGATATACGGAGACAGCCTATAAATTGCTTTTGCAGGACACGATTCCAAGCTGGCTCTACGAGGTGAAAAAGGGCGCGACGACCGTCTGGGAGACATGGGACGGCATTAAGGAGGACGGAAGCGTGCATGCTTCGCTGAATCATTATTCTTATGGTTCGATTGCCGGATGGATGATTGACGGCATATGCGGAATCAAGGTGAAAAACGGAAAAGTAACCATCGCGCCAAACCCGCACTCGCTATTGAAACATGCGAAGGCAACCTACCAGTCACCGCTTGGCAGGATTGAGAGTGGATGGAACTATGAGAACGGAGAAGTACATTATGAATTTGCGGTTCCGGCAAACGTGACTGCCGAAATCGTCCTGCCAGACGGAAGAAGTGAAACGGTGACGGCGGGAAGTTGGAAATTTGTTACCGCTTGCTAGATGTTGCTAGATGTTGCAATTCACGGGGCGTAAGACCCCGTGAATCATATCTTTAGATTTTTCTTTCGATACTCTCCCGGGGATTCTCCCGTCAATTTTTGAAAGATGTCAGAAAAATAGCTGCGTGAGCTAAAGGAGAGTTCGTTGCTGATATCCTGAATGCTCATCGTGGTGGTAGAGAGCAAAAGTGCCGCTTGTTTTATTTTTTCCTGCTTGATGTACTCGCTGATGCTCATGCCCATTTCCTGTTTGAATTTACGGGAGAAATAGTATTCCGTGTATCCCGCGCGGGCGGCGAGAAAATCAATGGTGAATTTCTCGTTGATATGGGTCGTGATATAATCGCAGCAACTTTGCACCGTCTTGGAAATTTCCATGTTGCCATGCACTTCCTGAATTCGCGTGACGTAATCCTCCAACATGGTGTGGGCAAGGAGAGAGGTCTCGCTGGTCGAACCGGCATCGATTACCCTCTGCGAGTAGTAGTCGCAAAGGTTATAGGAGACGGCCGGCGACAAGCCGCCCTCGATGGCGGCACGTGAGACGAGGGTCAACAAGACGAACACGTTGCACTTTGCCAGCTCCAGGGAATCGTTTGACGTCACTTTGATCCCGCTGCTTAAAAAGCTGGACTTGTCAAGCGCCCTTTGATAGTCCGGGTTCCCGGTGCGGATCATGTTTAAAAAATTCTGCTCGCTGGCCCAGATACCCAGGTGTTCCTCTGAAATTTTGTCGATGGAATCGTCCTCTTGTGTCTTTTCCCTGGAGGGGAAGGATTTATACTGTAAATCCTTGTTGGAAATCTTTTCTCCGCTGACACAGTAATGCAACATGTAGGTATACTGGAACAATAGGTTGCTGGGGATGATGGGAATCTGATCCAGCCCCTTTATCACGTTTATCTTGGAGTGCACCGACCATTGCCGTTTATCCAGCATTTCCTTGATTTTTTGCTGGGAATTTGCCCCCGAAAACATCGGTCCCAATATCTGGATGCTCTTTAAGGTCTCGCGGTTCCGTTCGAGCGCGATGACCCACAAGATATTCAGGAACGTGGACATGATGAGCGGGTAGTGCCCGGTTTTTGCATAGTCCAAAATGTGATCGATTAAATCATCCATGAAAATATAATCACCGGAGCGGTCCGCAGTGGGGCAGTTGGTATGGATCAGCTTCATGTCGGGTGAATAACTCCACAGATAAAGTTTGTGGCTGCAACTGATTAATTCTTGAAACAAATCCAGGTTTTTACGAACGTTCATCACGCATTCTCCTCACCTTGGTCATTCTTTTTCCTCTAAAAAATCAGCCAGTATCTGATAATCGTCTTCATTTTTACATGTGATGGTGCTGTCACTCCAACAGTCGGGATGTCCCGTGATGGAGCAGAACACGTACTGGCTCAGGGTGGAAGTAAGATTCAGCCTGTCGCCTTCCGTGGTTTCAAAAATGACTTCGTCGCGGCAGGTTTTTACCTGCTGCAAAAATTTGATGGTGTCAATGTCTTGTTTTAGTATCATCGTGGTATTCTCCTTTCAGCCGAAATGGATGTAGTGGTATTTTGTCTTCATTATTATAATATAAGTGGATTGTAAAATCAAAGAAAATCAGGCGGAAAATTCTTGAATTTCATAAAAAATGAAGCAAAAAAGCAAAAAACGGAATAAAAAAGCAAATATTTGATTGCCGGATGATGATGTGGTATGGTATGATTTCTATAATTCTTAAATAGAGTTGAAAAATGAGTAATGAAAGGGAAGGCAAAAACGAAGCAAGAAAATATGCAAGGCAAGGAGGAAAGGAAATGGCAAAATTTGCAAAAGGTTTCATGGTAGGTGCGGCGACGGCGGCACACCAGGTGGAGGGTAATAACATCCACAGTGATTACTGGATCCAGGAGAATATTGAGCATACCTCGTTCGTGGAGCCGTCAGGCGAGGCGGTGGATCATTATAACCGCTATGAGGAGGATATCAAGTTGATGGCAAAAGCGGGGCTTAATACCTACCGTTTTTCCATTGAATGGGCGCGCATCCAGCCTAAGCCGGATCAGTGGGACGAGGCGGAGATTGAACATTACCGCAAGGTGATTGACTGCTGCTATGCAAACGGCATCAAGCCGATTGCGACGATGATGCATTTTACTTCCCCGGCATGGGTCATTACCAAGGGCGGCTGGGAGAATCCGGAAGTGACGGAATGGTTCGCGGCATATTGTAAGAAAGTGGTGGAAGCGCTTGGCGACAAGCTGGAATATGTCTGCACGATTAATGAGGCAAACATGAGGCTGCAGCTGGCTGCCATTATAGAGGGCATGATGAAGCGGATGCAGGCACCAAAGGAAGAGAGCAAGGCGGCGGCGCCGAAGGAGAGTGACGTGCAGGTGGGATTGAACATGAGCACGGACATGCAGTCGATGATGCAGGGGATGATGGAGCAGGCCAAGGCCTTTGGCGTGGCGGATCCGAGGTCAATCCATACGTTCGTGTCACAATGTACGCCGGAGGGGGACATTCTCGTAATGAAGGCGCATCAGGCGGCGAAGGCGGCCATGAAGGAGGCTTGCCCGCACTTGAAGATTGGCCTTACCCTTTCCATTCATGATACGCAGGCGTATCCGGGCGGCGAGGCGCGCGCGGCGAAGGAGTGGGACGACGAGTTTAGCCATTACCTGCCGTACATCAAGGACGACGATTTTCTTGGCGTGCAAAGCTACAGCAGGAAGCGGTTCAATGCGGACGGTGTGGCACCGGCGGAGCCGGGTGAGAGAACGACGCAGATGGGCTACGAGGATTATCCGATGGCCATCGCCCACGTCGTGCGCAGGGTGGCAGAGGAGTTCAAGGGCGATTTGATTGTCACCGAAAATGGAATCGCGACCGCGGATGACAAGCGGCGCTGCGAGTTTATCGAAGAGGCCACGGACGGCATCGCGGCCTGCGTGGCGGACGGCATTCCGGTCAAGGGGTACATGTACTGGTCGCTGCTTGACAACTTCGAATGGCAGAAAGGCTTTAGCATGACGTTTGGTCTGATCGCGGTGGACCGGAGCACCCAGACCAGGTATCCGAAGGAGAGCCTGAAGGTGCTCGGGGCGATGGCAGAAAAATAGTATATAGTCTTACTATATAGGGTATCACGATTGGCAAAAAACGTGATATCCTATTTTTGTTATAGGAAACTTCGTTCTCTTTGGGAGGCCGGGTGGGGTGATATCAATGGCTGTTCAAAAACTTGTCAAATTTCTGGATAAAAACACGAATATACGGATACATGCGGTTTATAAAAAGTTTATAATCAACACTAATGAAAGATGTGTCGGATATCCGACGCAAAAAAGAAAAATGGAGGGCTAGTGAAATGGCAGAAAAAAAGGGAGGCATGCTGAACGCCAGCGCGCGTGACGGTGTGCAGTACAGAAAAGCTACGATTTTGCAGATGATTTTAGGCTCTGCGAACAATGGCTGCGGTATCGTGTTCTATTTGTTGATGATGTATGCAAGCTACATCGGTACAGAAGGATATGGAATCGTGACCGGCCTTGTCGGTGGTATTTTGATGGCGATGCGTATTTTTGACGGTGTGACGGACGCGTTGATCGCGACGGCGTTTGAAAAGATGTCACCGAAGTTGCCGAAAGTTCGTATCTTCTTGGTCAGCGGATGGCTGCTCGCATCCCTGGGCGTGATTTTGATGTATGACTGGGCGGCCGGCAAGTTCAAAGGCGTGGCCGGTGTTATCGTATTCATCATTGTATATGTAGTGTATATTATGGGATACACGATTAACGGCATGGGCGGCGGCACCATCGGTATCATGATTACCAATGACCCGACGCAGCGTCCGATGATAGGACTTTTATCCACGATGTTTTCTTATCTGACACCGATGTTGCTTACGAACGTCATGGCGTTCCTCATTTTGCCAAGACATAATAATCAGTATGACATGGCGTGTCTGGCCGAGGCCTGCTGGCTGTATGTGGCGTTATCCGGTTTCTTCATGCTGCTGTGCTGTATCGGCGTGCGCAAGGTCGACGTACCGGAGATGTACGAGGCGTTGGCGGTGAATGATGCCGATAAGCCGAAGGAAGGCAAAAAGAAATCCGGCATCACCTTCAAGGATATCATGGCGGTGTTAAAGGATAACAAAGAGACGCAGATGTACATGTTGACATGTATTTCCGATAAGTTCGCACAGCAGATTGGTTCCCAGTCCGTCATCACGACGTTGATGAGCGGCGTTTTGATTGGCAGTTACACGGCGGCGGCCATGATTGGAAACGTGACGATGATTGTCGGGCTTGGATTTGCATTCTTCGGCGGTATCTTCGTAGCCCGCTATGGCGCGAAGAAGTCAACGACAGTGTGGTCATGGGCATCCATCGCCTTGGGCGTGATTTCGATTGTGTACTGCGTGATTTTGGGACCGAAAGGAATGTCAAAGATTGGTGTCATGGGCGTGCCGCTGATTATTTACTGCATCCTGCAGATTGGCTTTACGGCGACGAAGATGGTTTTGACGACGACCGGAAATGCCATGAGGGCGGACGTCGTGGACTACGAGCTGGAGCGTTCCGGCAACTATTTCCCGGCAGTATTGGCTGGTGTATATAACTTTATCGACAAGTTGATTACCTCCGTGTCCTCTTTGATTGCAGGTTTCTGTATCATGGCGATTGGCTATGTGAACACGGTTCCGCAGATGGGCGACAAGCCGACTTGGCCGATTTTGATTATGGGGATCGCGGTAACGTTTGGGCTTCCGATTATCGGCTGGTTGATTAACGTCATTTGTATGAAGCATTATTCCTTGGATAAAGAGAGAATGGTTCAGGTGGCGAAGAACGTTGCGGAGAAGAAGAAAAAGGCTCAGGCTCAGCAGGGTTAAGAAGATGCCGTTTGCCGGTTGGAAAAGTAAAAAGAAGTACATATAAAAACTGTTTATAAATGATAAAAAGGTGTTGTTTCAATCCCGAAAGAGGGGAGGGGCGACACCTTTTTTCTCTTTGTTGATGAGAAGGGGATAAAACGAATACTTCTTCAAAAAAGCGAATTTTCAAATACGCGATAAAAGAGGAAGTAGTATCATGATGACAAAATCGGAAACGGAGGATAGGGCGATGATTTTAAAGGCAGTGCAAATGATACAAATTGGTTCGGTCATGGGGAGTGAGGAGAAGGCGAGAAACACGATGCGCCTGATGAAGGAGGCCGGTTATGACGGCATTGAGCTTAATGGGTTTATGATTAAAAAGATGCCGCCGATTGTCAGTATCTTGACGACGCTGGCCGGGATGCCGATTGGCAGGACGGGAAAGCTGGACTGGCGGAAATTGATGGCGGAATCGGATTTGAAGGTGGTGAGCGTTCACGAGGACTTGGGAAGCATTTCACGCGACCCCAAGGCCGTGATTGAGGAGGCGAAGGATTTTCACACGAATTATGTCGTCATCACCGGCATGCATCGGTTTGATTATTCGGACAAGGCGGCGGTGTTGGAACTTGCAGACAAGTTAAATGCGGCCGGGAAGAGCTTGAAGGAGGGCGGGATTTCGCTTCTTTACCATAATCATAATTGTGAATTCCGCAAGGTGGAGCCGGGAGTGACGGCATATGATTTGCTTCTGGAAAAGACCGACCCGGAATATGTGAATTTTGAATTTGATTCCTATTGGCCGACGGAGGCCGGCGTGGACACCGTCGCGTTGATGCGGCGGCTGGGCAGCAGGATGAAGCTGTACCATATTAATGACCGGGGAACGCGCGTGAGCGGTCCGGGCGGGCAGATTCTAAAGTCCGACAGCATGGAATTGGGGTACGGCAACATGAACCTGGTCGAAATGGTGGAAATCGCCAAAGAAAACGGCGTGGATGCCATTATTTTGGAGAGCCACAAGAACTGGGTGGACAAAGACCCGGTGAAGTCGTTCCAGTTGAGCGCGGAATTTTTAAATAAGTATGTGTAAAGGATTATAAGACGAGGGAGCCGCATGATTTTGCGGTGCGCCTGTGGGCAGCGAATAGTAACCATGGAGCTTCCCGGAATTTGCTTGAATCCGCTTTTTCACTTTTCTTTTGAAATGAAACGTGCTATACTTGATAGAACAAGACGGTAGAAAATCAGCTTATGGATGGTGAAGGGAGCGCGGGACAAGTGGAGATGAGAAAAAAGAAGATTCCGATAGGAATTGATAATTTTGAAGATATTGTGAAAGAGGATTTTTACTATGTAGATAAATCGGGCTTTATTGCCGAATTGCTTCATAATTGGGGGTTTGTAAACTTATTTACCCGCCCGAGGAGATTTGGAAAATCGTTGAACATGAGCATGCTGGAGCACTTTTTTTCATTAGAAGGTGATAAGAGCATTTTTGATGGACTGGAAATTTCAAAAGAGACCGCGCTTTGTGAAGAATACATGGGGAAGTATCCGGTCGTTTCCGTTTCGCTGAAAGGAATTGACGCGATATCATATGAGAAAGCGGTTCGGATGGGAGCCGTGATTATGAGAAGGGCGGCCGCGAAAGTGCAGTATCTTTTGGACAGCGATGTCTTGAGCGAACAAGATAAGGACGTTTACAAAAAGCTTTTGGACTATGATATGACGGAAACAGTATTTTGTGATAGTTTGAGAGCGTTGTCAGAATTGTTAGAGAAGCATCACGGCACGAAGGTGATTTTGCTGATTGACGAGTATGACGTGCCCTTGGCAAAGGCATTCGCGAACGGATATTATGACCAGATGATTTCAACCATCCGTGGATTGCTCGGACAGGCGTTAAAAACGAATGACAGCTTGAAGTTCGCGGTATTGACGGGGTGTATGAGGATTTCCAAGGAAAGCATTTTTACGGGACTTAATAACCTGAAGGTTCGTTCCATCACGGACGTGCGGTTTGACGAGTATTTTGGATTCACGGATGAAGAGGTAAGGAGTCTTTTGGCGTATTATGGATATCCTGAAAGTTATGACGTGGCAAAGACGTGGTATGACGGGTATCGTTTTGGAAATGTGGACGTATATTGTCCGTGGGACGTGCTGAATTATTGCGATTCATTGTTGGACGATCGTGAGGCACAGCCAGAAGATTATTGGATTAATACCAGTAGCAATGACGTGGTGAAGCGTTTTATCGAGGAATCGGCAAGTGCCGCGACGAAACGGGAAATTGAACGTCTGGTGGCGGGCGAGGTCATCACGAAGGAAATCCGCCAGGAACTTACGTACCCGGAGATGTACGAGACGATTGACAATATTTGGAGCCTGCTTTTTACGACCGGTTATCTGACGCAGAGGGGAAAGGCGGAAGGACGGCAGATGAAGCTGGCCATTCCCAATCTGGAAATCCGGGACATTTTTGCGACACAGATTATGGAATTTTTTAAAGAGAACGTCAGGGGGGACGGGGAAACGCTGAGCCGTTTCTGTGACGCGTTGCAAAACGGAGACGCAAAAAACGTGGAAAAGATTTTTACGGAATATCTAAAAAAGACGATTAGCATTCGGGACTCCTTTATAAAAAATGATATGAAGGAAAATTATTATCATGGCATTTTAATCGGGATTCTGGGAGTCAAGGAGCGCTGGGGCGTTTCTTCCAACAAGGAAATGGGCGAGGGATACGCGGACATCCTCGTGGAGCCGGATACGGGGGACATGGGGATTATCATCGAGGTAAAGTATGCGCATGACGGGGATTTGGACGCGGCGTGCGAGGAGGCTCTAAAGCAAGTGGAGGATACAAGATATGAAGATGACCTTGTAGATGACGGAGTGGAGAATATCCTAAAATATGGGATTGCGTGTTATAAAAAGCGATGCAAGGTGAGGCTGGCGGGAGAATAAGTGATGAATAAATGGACATTTTCGCGAGATTGACGGTTTACAGAGGTCATGAAACAAGGTACAATAAAGTCTAGGTATGCTTTGATGACGTATGGGGCGTATTATTGTTTGCACCTCGGTGGGGGCATGAACTTTTAAAATTTTAAGTCAGGAGGACGAAGGCATGGTCAAGCAGGATTTTAATCGTGGATGGAGCGTGTACAAGGAGGGATTTGAAGCGGACGTAAAAGAGGTGAACCTCCCGCATGACGCGATGATATATGAGGCGCGCAGCAAGGAGGCCGCGACGGCCGGGGCGAGCGGTTATTTCGAAGGCGGCAAGTATATTTACACGAAGAAGTTTAACGCTCCCGCGGAGTGGGAGGGCAAGGTGGTGTTCGTTGAGTTCGAGGCGGTGTACAAGAACGCGTCCGTCTATTTGAACGGGGAACTCGTTGCCGAGCGTCCCTATGGGTATTCGAATTTTTATGCGGAGTTGACGAACGGCTTGAAAATCGGCGAAGAGAATGAACTGAAAGTCATTGCGGACAATTCCAAATGTCCGAACAGCCGTTGGTATTCCGGCAGCGGGATTTACCGCGAGGTGCAGCTTTACGTGGCGAACGCGTCCCATATCGCGTTGGACGGCGTGAAGATAACGACGTCGGATGAGCAGACCGTGAAGGTGGACGTGGAAGTGGTCGGCGGGGACAAGGTTTACGTGGAAATCCTGGACGGGGAAGTCGTGATAGCCAGCGCGGAAGCACAAGTCGTAGAAGGAAAGGCCGGTTATACATTTACCATTCCAAACGCGAAGACGTGGGATGACGAGCATCCGAATTTGTACACCTGCAAGGTGTCCTTGACGGAGAACGGGCAGCAGGTGGACGAGTGCGCCGTGGAATTTGGCATCCGTACGTTGTCCTGGAGCACGAAGGGATTTTTCGTGAACGGCAAGGAAACGTTGTTCCGGGGCGGATGCATTCACCATGATAATGGCATCCTCGGGGCTTGTAATTTTGCCGATGCCGAGGAGCGCAGGGTGCGCATTTTGAAGGAGGCCGGTTTCAATGCCATCCGTAGTTCGCACAACCCGATGTCCAAGGCGATGCTCGCGGCTTGTGACCGACTGGGAATGTACGTGATGGACGAGACGTTCGACCAGTGGATTATTCATAAGAATCCGTACGATTATGCGAAAGAGGACTTTGAAATCTGGTGGAAAGAAGACACGAAGGCGATGGTGTTAAAGGATTACAACCATCCATGCGTGGTCATGTATTCGATTGGAAACGAGATTTCCGAGCTGGGCATCCCTAAGGGGCAGGCACTGTGCAAAGAGCAGGTCGAATTTGTAAAGTCTTTGGATTCCACCCGCGCCGTGACCGCCGGGGTAAACATCATGCTGGCCACGATGGCGGCCAAGGGAAAAGGCATGTATGGCAATGGTGGGGAGGACGAGAAGGAAAACAAGAAAGGCAGCCAGACCATGGATAACATGCCGACCAGCACGTTTTTCAACATGATGATGAATCTGGCCGGCGACATGATGGACAAGATGTCCACCGGGAAGAAGTCGGACGCGGCGACGGAGGTTGCTTTTTCTAAGCTGGATATCGGCGGATATAATTACGCGACCAGCCGTTACGAGGCTGACGGGGGCAAGTATCCGAACCGAATCATCGTGGGTTCCGAGACATTGCCGAAAAAATTATATACGAACTGGAAGCTGGTGGAGAAGTTACCGTACCTGATTGGTGACTTTATGTGGACGAGCTGGGATTATCTGGGTGAGTCGGGAATCGGCACGGTGCAGTACAAGAGCTTCAAGCAGCCGGGGAATGACGGCCTGATTGTTTCCGGCGGCGCGGGCATCGTGGACATCTGCGGAAAGCAACGCCCGGAGGTGGAATGGGGCAAGATTATCTGGGGACTTCGGGACACTCCGGCCATTGGCGTGGATCCGGTGACGCATTCCGGCGACAAGG
>CATLEQ010000068.1 GCA_949915905.1 uncultured Lachnospiraceae bacterium
CAGAAAACCAGAAGAATATACGTGATCGTACTTATGATTTTTTTATGCACCCTGGCATTTTTTTCAATTTTAATATAATCCGCATTCCTATTCATCGTTTTGCTTTTCCTTTCCATGGGACTTTCAGTCATTTTCATTCTAGTGTAACGACCTTCTTTTTGCTGATCAGCAAATTAATACACGTAATCGTAAGCACGATGACAAACAAAATCACCGCCGCCGCAGACGCATAGGACGGATAGCCGCCGCTATCTCCATAGAGCATGTCATAAACATAGCCGACGATCGTATTCATTTCCGCCGCATTCAAGTCCGTTCCAAATAAAGCCACCGCATCGCTGTATGCCTTGAAGGCGCCAATGAATCCCGTAATGACAAGATAAAATATCATGGGCGAAATCATGGGCAGCGTGATGCGCGTAAATATCCTGAATTTTGAGGTTCCGTCCACCCTTGCCGCCTTGTAATAGTCCTCGTTGACAGAGGCAAGCGCGCTCGTCAGAATAAGGATTTTAAAAGGCATTACAATCCAAATCGTATAAAAACACAGCACGAACATTTTTGCCCAATAAGGTCCCTCGATAAAGTCAACGGAACTGCCGCCGAACCAGTTAATGAAAAGATTGACCAGTCCGTCCGAATACGCCGTCTTTTTAAACAGAATCATAAACACAAGCCCAACCACAAGCGTGTTTGTCACATAGGGCAAAAAATAGACGGTCTGCAGGAAATTCCGAAAAACCGTGATGGAATTTAACCCTACCGAAATCAGCAGCGCGATTCCCGTGGACAGCGGAACCGTGATAACCACCAGGATAAATGTATTTTTTACGGCCTGCAAAAAATAAGGATCATGCAGTATATAGGAATAGTTGTAAACACCGGTACCGAAGTAGGTCTGGGACGCAAAATTGTATCCCTCCTCGAAAGAATATACAAACACGTCAACGAGAGGATATACCATGAAAAATCCCAGGAACAAAACCGCCGGCAAAAGATACAGCCAGCCCTTCAAGCTACTGTCACGCATTTTCTTCTTCATTCTCTTGCCTCTCCCATCTCACATTTTGCCGCCCCCGTCTTAAAAAATATTCTTTCTTCTGTCTCCTTGTCAAACAAGAACACCTTATGCGGCCGGACTGCAAACCCTACCGTCGTTCCACCTATGTCCGACATATTTTCTGCACTTATGATGGAACGAACCGTCGATGCCAGAGACGCCTTATTTGTGGACACCACACTGATATCACGGCCCATGACCTCCACGCCCCGCAAATCGCAGAAAAGAGGACCGTCCGCTTTCAGTACAAAGCCCTCGGGACGGATTCCCACATAAACCTCCTTGTCATCCGAACCATCCCCTATATCCAGAACCGCGTCCTCGCCAATATAAAGCCGGCCTCCCTTTATCTCCCCATGGAAAACATTAATCTGAGGATTTCCCAGAAACTTTGCCACAAACAGATTGGCCGGATTGTCATAGACCTCCTGAGGTTTTCCCGTCTGCTGGACTACGCCGTCCTTCATCACGACAATCAGGTCGGAGATGCTCATCGCCTCCTCCTGGTCATGGGTCACGAAAATCGTGGTAATTCCCGTCTCTTGCTGGATCCGCCGGATCTCCTCCCTTGTCTGCAGTCTCAAACGAGCATCCAGATTGGACAACGGCTCATCAAGAAGCAACACCCGCGGCCTCTTCACCAGCGCCCGGGCAATGGCCACACGTTGCTGCTGTCCGCCGGAAAGTTCTCCCGGCTTACGGTCCATCAGCCCGTCAATTTGGACAAGCCTTGCCGTTTCCAGAGCTTTCTCAAGCATCTCCTGCTTCGACAGCTTGTCCTTTCCTTTCAGATTTTCCAACGGAAACAAGATATTTTGCTTCACGGTCAGATGGGGATACAGCGCATAATTCTGGAACACCAGCCCGATGCCCCTGTTTTCCGGCGGCAGTTCGGTGACATCATCCTCTCCAAAAAAAATTCTGCCGTCAGTCGGCCCAAGCAGTCCGCTGATAAGGTGAAGCGTCGTGCTCTTCCCACAGCCGGAAGGCCCCAGCAGGCCAATCAGGCTGCCGTCCGGTATTCTAAAATTAAAACGGTCGACCGCGACCACCTCTTCCTTGTTCTTCCTGCCGCGACCCGGAAATTTTTTCGTCAAGTTCTGCAATACGACTTCCATACAATTCCTCCCTACGATTTCTAAACGCTCCCTATATCAATACATTTCTCATTATAACCTTAATTTATCCTCCTTTCAACATCTACGAGCGAAAGAATAAAAATGGGCATTGTAAAAGACACCCAACAAGTGAGTGTCCTTTACTGCCCTGACGGGCTTCTTCCTCATGTTTTTACGGCTCTCAAGGCCATACCCCTTCATGCAAGCATGGCCTTTTGTCGCTTGGTTATCAGATCCTCATCGCGGTCTCGTACGCGCCCCAGATTACGCTTCTCAAGTTTCCAATCTGCCGGCAGTCGCCCACCAGGTAAACGTTCTTCTTCTTATCATCGGCGACCTTGATCGGGTTGGAAATGTATCCCGCCGAAGATATCACGCTGTCGCACTCGACGGTGACTTCCTTACCGTTCTTATCCGTACAGATAACGGCTCCTTCCTTAACCTCTTTCAGCGTCGTCTCCAAATATACCGGAACCTTATGTAACTCGAACCACTCGCGCAGATACGAGCTGTTCGCCAGGCACACGCCCTTCTGGGAAACCAAATCATCTTTCATCTCAATAATAATTGGATCCTTCCCCAGCAATGCCAGTTCATAAGCAATCTCGCTTCCGGTCAGACCGCCGCCAATCACGGCCACCTTCTGTCCGACTTCTTTTCCATTCAAATACTCGCAAGCCTCTATCATCCGCTCATGACCGGGAACGCTGCGCAAAATGCGCGGCACCGAACCCGTTGCGATAATAATCGGCTCCTCGCCGAAACGCGCCAAGTCTTTCACTTCCTCGTTCAGATGTATTTCAATCTGATGCTTATCCATCTGCCGCCGATACCATTCCAGAAGTTCCCGTAGCTTTCCCTTGTAAGACTCGGCACTGGCCGGAATGAACGTCCCGCCCAGCACGTCGCTCTTCTCGTATATGACCGGCTTGTGGCCGCGCAATTTTAACACGCGCGCCGCTTCCATGCCGCCAATGCCGCCGCCGATAATATGCACCCGTTTCGGCGTCGCGGTACGCTTGATCTGGTGCTTGCTCCACTGCATTGTCTCCGCGTTCACCGCGCAACGCGCCAGATGCAGGCTGTCGCTCAGCTCCTGGTCATTCGGGACACCCTTGTAATGGCACATGTTGAAGCATCCGTTATGGCACAAGATACATGGACGTATGTCCTCCTCACGCCCTTCCATCAGCTTGGTCACCCACTGCTGGTCGGCAAGGAACGGCCTCGCGAAACCGGCGCCATCCAGCTTCCCTTCCTTAATGGAATCCGCCGCCGTACCCGGATCCAGGCGTCCCGCGCAGACCACCGGAATGTCCACGAACTTCTTAATATGCTCCACGTCGGCCAGGTTGCAGTTCTCCGGCATGTATACCGGCGGATGCGCCCAGTACCACGCATCATACGTTCCATTGTCGCAGTTGAGCATGTCATATCCCGCTTCCTGCAAATATTTTGCCGCGCGCTCGGACTCTTCCATGTCTCGTCCGACTTCCGTGTACTCCTCGCCCGGAAGCGCGCCCTGGCGGAACCCCTTGGTCTTTGACAGTACGCTATAACGCAAAGAAACCGGAAAATCGTCTCCACATTCCCACTTAATCGCCTTGACAATCTCCACCGCGAAACGATAGCGGTTTTCAAACGAACCGCCATACTGGTCGGATCGATGATTGACATATTTCAACGTAAACTGATCCAACAAGTATCCCTCGTGAACCGCGTGTACCTCCACGCCGTCCACACCCGCGTCCTTCAACATCCTGGCACTCTTCGCAAAAGCCTCCACGAACTCGTGGATCTCGTCCACGGTCATCTCACGGGAAGGCACCTTGTCCGACCAACGATTGGGAGAGGGGCTGGCGGACGCGGTAATCTTGTCCAAATCCATGAACGGTTTGGAAAGCACCCGCAGAGCCGGATTCGTATACAATGTCTCCATCAGCTCGCTGATCGTAAAGGAACGCCCGAATCCCGCAGTAAGCTGGACGAAAAGTTTGGCTCCCGTCTTGTGAAATTCCGGCATCCATTTCTTCAAATCTTGGTACATCTTCTGATTCTTGTGCAGCCACTGCCCAAACATCGGATTGTACACCGGCTGGCAACCCGGTAATACCAATCCTGCGTTATTCTTCGCCACCTCCATGATAAAACGTGCGCCCGCCTTGTCAAAATGGTTCTTTTCCATCCATCCAAACAAGTCCGTCCCCCCCATCGACGTGAGCACGATACGATTTTTAATTTCACATTTTCCAATCTTCCACGGGGTAAACAACGGTTCCAGTCTTGCATCCATAACCCAATCATCTCCTTCTTTGAATAATTTCGCATTGCGCACGCTTGCATACAGACACCCTCACGGCAAAGTAACGTGCCAATACGTCAGGTCAAAAGTTTTTTGACTCCAGTCCTATTACCATTATTATCATTATAGCAACCTTTTGTATAACTTGCAACAAAAATCAGGAAATTGTCGATTATTTTGTTGCAACATGCCGATTACTATGTTAAAATATTTTAAATGAATAAAATAATGAAAGGGAGGCGGAGCCATTGCACGAAACTACAATCATCGCTGCCGCCGGCAAGGGCGGCGTCGGCAAGACTTCAATCTGTGCGGCCATCGTCCGCCTGCTATGCCACTCCAAGCCAGATGCCAGAATCTTGGCCATTGACGCGGATCCTGCAGTTGGATTGGCCGCCGGGCTGGGCGTGGAGGCAAATTCCACGTTAGACGACATCCGCAAGCGCATCGTCGCCAGCGTGGAACAAGGCGAACCAAAAGAAGCCATCGAACTTTTGGGGGAGGCGCGGTTTCAGATTTTCGACACCATGGTGGAAAAAGAAGGATTTTCCTTTCTGGCCATCGGCAGGCCCGAGAGTGCCGGATGCTACTGCAAAGTAAATGCATATCTGAAAGAAGTCATTTCTTTGTTGGCACAGGATTTTGACTATGTGGTGATTGACGGAGAGGCAGGAATTGAACAAATCAACCGCCGGGTGATGGAACAGGTGACACACCTGATTCTGGTCACCGATCCTAGCCGGAAGGGGGTACAGGTAGTCAAGACGATTCAAAAGGTGGCCCAGGAACTTGTCATGTACAAGCAATGCGGTGCCATTATCAACCGGGTAAGCGACCCTGCCATGCTTGAACTGGTGGAACTTGCCCCGATTGAACTGCTGGCAAGTATTCCCGCCGATTCGCTTCACGCCGCCAACGAAGTACGGGGCTTAAGCGTATTCGAGCTTGACGATGACGCGGTTCTACTGAAAGGGGTACGCGAAGCCCTGAAAAAATGGAATATTTTATAACAAACAGAAAACTGAAAAGAGGTGTGACACTTGAAAGACCTGAAGCATTTGATTTATTTTGAAGGCCTGCTGGAAAACGCGAACAATCCCTTGATTGAGCAGGCCAGAGCAGAAGGAAAACTTGCAGTCGGCTATACTTGTTTCCATATGCCCGAGGTGCTTTTAAACCTTGACAATTGCTTTTCCGTCCGTCTGCGCGCGCCAAACACGGGTTCCATGGATATTGCTACATATTATATGTCCAATTACACTTGTGAATTTTGCCGCGCGTTACTGGAGCGTTCCTTTGAAGGAGGTTTCAATTTCCTCGACGCCCTCGCGGGCGTAGACGCTTGTGCGGAAATGAACCGCTGTATGGAGAACATCGAACTGCAGAACCTGATTCCCAACGAAAAGTTTTTCGTTACCCACGCGGACATCCCTTACAAGGTGGAGGACTTCACGATTGCCCACTATGTAAGGCAGATAAAAAACCGCGTGCTAAGCCGTTTGAACGAAGTATACGGTGTGGACATTTCCGACGAGTCCATTCGCAAGGCGGTAAATGAGCACAACGAAGTTTGCCGAATCATCACGGAGATTGGAAATCTGCGCAAGCAGCCGAATCCCCCCATCACCGGTTATGAATTCCACGTGCTTAACATGGTCACCTACTGTTGTCCCAAATACCTGATTCTGGACAAGTTGAAAGAGACCTTGACGGAAATCAAGAAGCGCAAGCCCGACGCGAAGCCTTGGTATCGCGCCCGTGTCGCCTTGGTCGGCAGCGAGGTGGACGACCTGGGATTCACGAAGCTGATTGAGGATTCCGGTGCACTCATCGTGGCCGATCGTTTCTGCTTTGGTTCCACCCCGGGGCGTGAGGAAATCATCTTGAACGACGATGAAGACGCGCTCACCCAGGTATGCCGCCACTATCTGGAGGTATCCGAATGTCCGCGCTTCATGAGTAACGAAAAAATCAGTCAGCGCCGCGAGACCGCGGATCGACTGGCGCGCGAATACGGCGCGGAAGGCATTATTTTTGAACAAATCAAGTTCTGCGACTTCTGGGCTTTCGAAAGAGCCTTGGCCAGCCACGTACAAGAAGCGGAATACGGCCATCCGGTGCTATCCATTGACCGCCCGTACAACGCCCGCTCTTCGGGACAGCTTCGTACCAGGATGCAGGCCTTCGTGGAGTCGCTGGAAATTAAACGCATCCAAAAGGGAGGAGGGAGCCCGCAATGCTGAAAAACAATTTAAAATGGGCAAAGAAAAACATCCCCCAAGATTTGAAAATCTGGAAAGAATTGATTTCGGAAGTAGATTGGAAAGACGTGGGGAAGAAGCTCAAAAAGGACTTCGAGGCCACGAAAGAAAGAATTACGGATGAAGTAAAGACCGTAGCCGCCATGTCCGGTTCCGAACGTGTTGATTTGTTGGTAAATGGCGAAAAACACCTGGGACGTTTGTACCAGTCTGGAAAAATCGCCTTTACCAGGCGTGAATGGAAAGGCGTGGAGGGCACCGCCCGTGATTTTGTCGGCTGGCTGAAAATATGGGGCGCAATGTCCGCCATGGTCATGAAAGACCCAATTTCCATCGCCGAAGGCTTATTTGAATATCGGTGGTTTAGTTCCTACCTGGCGCTTCCCGCTTTCGCCGACCGCAACAACCTGGGACTTCGAGGCCCGCACGTCACCATGGCCAACGAGCTGTTCCTACCCGTGTTCCGCTATGGTGCCGACATGATTGCCACGTTGCTTATGGCGGACGAGAGATTGGGGAACAATCCAAAAATCAGGGAAAAATTATTGCTCTTTGACGAAATGACGATGAGCCAGATGATGGCCGGCTTCCCGAATCTGGAGGGCATACCGTATCAGTTGATGCCGGTGTTCCTGGTGTCGGAAATCGACCAGTTGATTTGTATTCCTTATATTGACGCGGTGGAGAGCTTCGGACTTCCTTCGGACACTTGTCCGGTACCCACCTCCGAATGTGGTGCCGCCATCATGGACGCGCTTCCGCACTGTGGCCTGGGATTCATCTCCACGTCCACCCCATGTGACGGCTCCGACATGGCGACTTCCTATCAGGACCGCCGTTTCAAGATGCCCACATACCCGCTGACGCTGCCGGTTCGTTACGACGATGAGGACACGGTAGACTGCGGTGCCGAGGACATGAAACGATGCATCAAGTGGGTGGAAGACCTGACCGGGGAAAAATGGGATTGGGATCACTATTTCGAAGTCATTCGCCGTTTTAACGAACAGACCAATTACGAGATGCACAAGTGGGAAATCAACAAGACCCCTTACCCGCAGGTAATCGGCCCGGCTTACGAATTGTTCCGCAAGTGGAGCTACGAGATGGACGGCGGCTTGTATCCCAGCACGCATAAGACTTTCAAGAAAATTGACAAGATGATGGACCGTGCTTATGAAAAGCGCATGCAGCCTTACCGCGCGCCGATTCGCCACCGCGCCATCGTGTGGAGCTGTCCGGCACATTATTACGCCAATTTCTCCAACTGGCTGCAAAACTGCTGGGGCATCGGCGTACTGGTAGAAATGGAAAGCCTGAACTTCACCAAAATGCTCAACACGGACGACAAGGAAGAGGCCATCCGCGACCTTGCAAGGCTATATGAACGAATGGTCATGCGTAAACACACCAACGGAGGCCACGTCCACGTGCTTGAAGAGTTATGGAAGCAAGTAGAAGAATTTAACGTAGACATCGTAATCATGTATCAACACGTATGCTGCAAGACCATGAGCGGCCTGCAAGGGTTATTTGATGAACAGGCACGCGAACGCGGCATCCACCTCATTTGGGTGGAACACGACCTTATGGATCCCCGTACCGTTTCCCGCCGTGACATGCGCAGCAAGATTAACAACTATATGGTAAACGTATTCCAGGAAGAACCGCTCGACCCATCTTTGGTAGAATTCGAGGACGACGTGACCTGGTAAAGTGAGAAAGGAGAAAACGCAATGAAATATTATGGAGGATGTGACGTAGGTTCCACTTATACCAAGGCAGTAATCCTTGATGAAAATGGGAAAATAATGGCACACACCACGATTCGCAGCAAGATTAATTCAGAGGTTTCCGCCCAGATTGCCATGGAGGAAGTCATAGGCCAGATACCGGAACTGGACAACGCGCAAAACCTGGCTTACCTCATCGGTACAGGTTACGGTCGCAACAAGGTTCCGTTCGCCGATGAAAACATTTCCGAAATCTCTTGTCACGCGATGGGCGTGCATGTGACCGACCCAACGGTGAAAGCCATCATCGACATCGGCGGACAGGATGTAAAAGGTATCAGCATCGACACGGACGGCACGGTGAAAAACTTTGCCATGAACGACAAATGTGCCGCCGGAACCGGACGTTTTTTCGAAGCGATGGCCAGAAGTTTTGAAATGTCCCTGACGGATTTCTCGAACCTTTCCCTGACCGCGAAGAACGTGATTCCTATCACCGCACAATGCACGGTGTTCGCCGAGAGCGAGGTCATCACCCTGGTAGGGGAGGGCAAGCCGATGGACGAGATTGCGGCCGGCATCCAGATGGCGGTTGCCAAACGGTGCTTCGTCATGGCGAAAAAGGCCGGAGCGACCACGGCCATCACCCTGACCGGCGGTTGCGCCAAGAACGCTGGCCTGAAAAATGCCATTGAACATGTATTAAAGCTGAAAGTCATCGACCTGCCTATCGATCCCCAATTGATGGGGGCTCTTGGTGCGGCAGAGTATGCCAGGCAGAAAGGGCAGGCCAAATCATAAAGAATGGCGGGATTGTTTTCCCACAGTTCTTAAAGCCGAGAAAGGAAGTTTGCCATGAAAAAACTGCTAAAATTATTAATTAAAATTTCCTGTATCACATTAGGGGTACTATTTACAATTTACATGCTGAATCTGGACATGAAGGTCGTGGGCTTTATTTATACCTGGCTCAACAAGTTCCATGACAAGAAAGATTCCCTGCGGGACATCCAGTTCTAGTGAAGCTGTTTGATTCCGTCATCACCGCCACGCGGGCGCAGCTTGACGCTTTTACGCCCCGGGTCTGGGACTACGAGGAACGAAAGGCCTGGCCGGACGTGGGCGTGAGCGAATTGGTGCTGCAGCGGGACGCGGCCTACGAGCTGGGAGGAAGCGGATTTCCTGCGGTAAACTTTACATGCGTGACGACGGATACCGATTTTATTAATCAAAACCAAGTACTATTATACGGTTCGGATTTGGGGCGGCTAAAGAAAGACGCCCCTTACGCCAGAATCGCCCTGCTACGGATAAAGCCTTTGGAAGGTGACGACGAGGCCGCCTACCGCGCCATCCGGGATATGGAATTTGTAAAATACCACGTATTCCCCAAAGGATACATGTTCCGCATCTCTTCCGGGGACTTTCGGGAACAAGTGCGGGTGAGCAAGGCCGCCTTGCGCAAGGGAATTTCTTTCCAAGGCGTAGGTTTTGACTTTATCAGGCAATATCTAAAGAACCCGAACGTCCTGAATGTAAAACTCATCTTTGTCACGGAACCGGAAGCACCTTACAAGCTATTTCAGGATAGCGCGAAAAAGGCGAACGACATTACAAAGACACTGACGCACATTCTGGACGGGATGGCAACCGATTGTAGCTCCTGCAACCTAAAGCCCATATGCGACGAGGTGGAAGGCATGCGCGAACTGCATTTCAAGCAGGCGAAAAAAGGAAAGACACATTAGTTTTTTTCATAACTACTCGCAAGAGAGGCCGTAACCCCTATGGATTACGGCCTCTCTCGCGGTTAGCGCGCCACTGACTCCACCAGAATCTTATTTTCCATCAAATCCATGTTACGAAGCTTTCCCTCATATTCCGTGCGGATTCCCATGATGTCGATAAACGTCAGCTTGTCCTGCTGAATTGAAACGTTTGCGACATTGCGGCATAGGAGTTCTTCCTCCCCTTGCGGCCGCCGCACGTACACGGCAGAAAGGCACATGATTCTCACTCTCCTTTCAACCCGGATAATACCTGGGCGATTTTTTCATTACCACGTCCAAAATCTTCCACGGCGGCATAAATCAGCTCCGCCTTCTCCCTCGGAAGATTCACCGCCAAATCCTTCAATTCCTCGGCATGGTGCCGGTTATGTCCCAACATGTACTCCAACAAGGCTCGCAGTTCCTCGTTGGAAACATCATGCGCGTGGCCGTGATCATGCACATGCTCGTGGTGATGTTCGTGTTCGCACAAGCTCCCTTGTTCATGATGATGCTCATGCATGCCATTTACCCCCTTCCTTGTGTTTTTCGCTTCATAAATGTCGGGGCAAAAGTAATCTTGACCCCATGGTATCTTTATATAGTCTATCACGCAAACACGCATACGTCAACCAGAGATACGAGGTGCCGTATTATGCCAATTGATTTCGCCCCTTAATGTATTTCACATGGCTTTTCTCTTTACCATCCTCTTAAAGTCGTGCCTCCTTTCCGATATTCGCTCGGCAATATCCCATATTTTTTACGAAACGCCTTGGCAAACGCCTTACTGTTTGGGAAACCATTGTCCAAGGCAATTTCCCCGATTGGATGCTCCGTATTCATCAATTCTTTGGACGCGTACTCCAGTCGCACGTCCTGCAGATAAGACTTGTAATTAATCCCGGCATATTTTTGAAACATCCGCGACAAATACGCGGGGGCGTAACCAAAAATTTCCGACAACGTTTCCAGTGACAGCTCGTCCGTATAATGCTCTTTGATATAGGTAGTGATAGACGATAATTTAGACAGTTTTTTGTTTCTCTTAACCATGTCTTCATTTACTTCCAACTCGCGATACTGCGTAACCAGCAAATACAAGAACATAAAATATTGGCTTTTCACCTTCATTTCATATCCGCACCGTTTTTCCTCGTAAGACGCGAACATCTCCTCAATCAGGCTCGCGGCCGCCCGGTCATGCGCCTTGGAATGATGCGCGAAGCGAATGAATTGATCGCCGGTAAAGTAATCCTCGAATGTTTTCAATGGAATCTGCAGTACGACCGTCCGATTTTGCACCGGGGAATAAATCGAATGGATTTCATTGGAATTCACGATGATAATGTCCCCCTCCCGCAACGGATGCTCCACCTCGTTGATAAAAAACTGCAGGCCGCCCTCAAGCACCGCGAAAATCTCAATAGAACGGTGCCAATGTTTTTCACGATAATAATTTCCGTCGCCGCCCTCGAACATAAACATCTTGAACGGCAAATCTTCGTTTGGCACAATCAATTCATGATGAAACTGCATCGTTTTTCCCTCCTTCGCGGTACTCCCGCGGGGTCACCCCTTCCTCCTTCTTAAACTGACGGATAAAGTAACTCACGTTGTCAAACCCACAATCCAAACTAATTTCCAACACCGGTTTCGTCGTGTCACGAAGCATTTCCTTCGCCCGCTCCAGCCGGTACAAAATCAAGTACCGTATCGGCGGTACTCCCGCGATTTCCTTAAAAAAGTGGCACAAATATTGCGGGTTGCACCGTACTTGTTCTGCCATGTCGTCCAGCGTGACCTTCTCGGCAAAATGCTCCTGTACATATGTGACGATCCGCTTGTAACGATCAATTTTCTCCTTCTCTGCCGCGCTGAGCACGCTTTCGGTAGAAAGGATTTTATTTCTTTTTTTCAATAAAAACAACATTCGGTAAAGACTCAATTTCGCTTCCAAATAATCCGCGTCATCCGGATAGTATTGAAAACGGCAAAGTTGCTCAAAAACACCCTTTATCTCATCATAGCAGTCCTCTCCAGCCCGAATTATATGCGGCAGTGACTCCATTCCCGCCAAAATCGGCCCTATCAGCTTTTCTTCAATCACGTCATGGTAGGCAAACTTCAAAATATGCGGATTAAAAATCACCGCGTCATGCACCGTCCCCGGATGACACCCTTCCAATCGGTGCAGTTCCCCGCTATTGACAAAGCAAAAGTCTCCCTCCCTCAACGTCTCGTTTTCCAAATTCAACTCCATCCGAAACGTGCCCTTTCGAATATACAGCAGTTCTACCTCGTGGTGCCAGTGGCGTTCCACAAAAAAAACATCCGCATGCCGCGGCATATATTTTGAAGAAAAGTGCAATCTCACCAGCGGCTTTTCCACCGTCCCATGCCATGCGTCTTCCTCTAAAGAATGTTCCTTATTCATAGACTCCTCCTCTTTGACTGCTTTTCACGGTTCGACCGCCCCGCAAGCTGCGAATCCTCTTTTCATGTACTAGCTTTTTCGCAAGATTGTGTTATTATTGTATGAAATAATGCAAGATATTTCAATCCCTTTATGATAAAAATATTATAAACACAAGCCACTGGATTACAATTTAGCATCGCCCCAATGCGGGCTGAATTGTAACGTCACTGGACACCAAGTACTTTTCAAGGAGGTTGTTTATCATGATTACAAAGTATACTTATGGAAACCCATTTAACACCGAGGCCATCGTAGAGTCCATGCCGGCCGCTGAGGGCGCGCCCGCGTACGGCAGTGTTTCACTCGAAGAAGGATTTACCTTTTCTTATACAATGGCCGCTCACGACATCGTATATGGACTCGGCGAGGCAATCCGCGGCATCAACAAGCGCGGACACCTCTACGTCAGCAATTGCTCCGACACGCC
>CATLEQ010000069.1 GCA_949915905.1 uncultured Lachnospiraceae bacterium
GTCAGTACCTTTACCTTGTTTTTAGGTGCCGGGATGCCGGCGCGCGGCGTCTGGTATCGGATGGCGGAAAACTATGAGAGGAGAAAAAAGGAAACGGGAAAAAGAGAAGTGTATGAGGAAATGGTACGTTCCATGCATGAGATGAAGGGCGGCGCGGGAGAATGCGAATGCTATGAGCAGTTTGGAGAGCGATGCGAGTTGCCGGTATATCGGAAGTTCGCGTCACTGCTCTCGCAGAATTTGCGCAAAGGTACAAAGGGATTGGCTCTCATACTAAAGCAGGAGGCGGACAATGCGTTCGAGGAGCGGAAAAACCTGGCTAAAAAATTAGGCGAGGAAGCAGGGACAAAAATATTACTGCCCATGTTTTTAATGCTGGCAGTGGTATTGGTCATTATTGTGGTTCCGGCATTTCTGAGTATTCAGTTTTGAGTACAAAATGTTACAAATAACGACAAAAAGAAAGAAAAAAATTGCGAAAGGAAGAAAAAAATGAGATATTTGAAGAAAATGGTAAACAAAATTTTGTGGATGAGACAAAGGATGATTTGGAAATTGCAGGAGAGGGCGGGAATGTCCGTCGTGGAATTGCTGTTGATTTTGGTCGTGTTAATTGCACTGGTATTGATTTTTAAGAATCAGATGACGAATCTGGTAAATACCATTTTCCGCAAAATTACCAGCCAAAGCTCGGGGATTTGACAGTGAAAAGTCAGAAGGGGGAAATTACGGCATTTTTAAGTTTGATTTTTGTGCTCTTAGTTTCGTTTATTTTGGCGATGTTGGAAAGTGCCGCGATACAGACGGCGAAGAACCAAAAGCGGTTGGATGTGGAGCGAGCACTGTTTTCTGTATTCGGGGAATTTCAACTTGATTTATGGGAAGAGTATGGAGTATTTGCGATTGACGGTACTTATGGAAGCGGAGAATATGACGAGGGTTGCCTGCTTGACCGCCTTTCCTTTTATGGCTCGGCAGGAATCGAGCAGGAAATTACAGGGATACAGTTGCTTACGGATAATGGAGGGCAGGCGTTCCGGGAACAAGTGCTGGCGTACATGGAAGCGCGTACGGGTATTTCTCTGGTAAAGGATTTGACCGGGCTGGCGGCAGAATGGCAGGAGCAAGAGATACAGGGTGCGGAAATTTCCAGAGAGTTGGATGCGACTCTGGCGGGAAACGAGGAATTGCTGCCGGAGGAAGCGGATTCGCTGTTGTGGGCACGGAAAAATCAGTTGCTGTCACTGGTCTTGCCTAAGGATTTTGAAGTGTCGGCAAAGTCGGTGCCGCCGGAAAGTCAGGTGTCTGTGCGCGCCCGGTATACCGGGCGCGGCAGTTTCCCGGCAAATGCAGGAGTCGGACAACTAGGAGAGCGTCTATTGCTTGAACAGTATATCGTGGAATGTATGGGGTGTGCCACGGGACGAAAGGCATCAGGAAGATCGTTGGATTATGAACTGGAGTATCTTCTTTGTGGAAAAAGCAGCGATGCCGAAAATTTAAATGCAGTTGTGAGCCGCTTGTTATTTTTTCGCTTTGCAGCGAATTATCTCTTTTTACAGACGGACAGCGAGAAGCAATCGGAAGCCGAAACTTTTGCGCTGGCACTGGCGTTATTGGTGCTACAGCCGGAGGCGGTGGAAGTGATAAAACAAATTGTGCTGGTGCTGTGGGGATTTGGAGAAAGTGTAATGGATTTGCGTGCCTTGTTAGATGGAGGAAAGGTGCCGCTAACCAAGACAAAGGAAAGTTGGCAGATGCAGTTGTCGTCTTTGTTTAAACTGGGAACGGAAGAGGATCAAAAAGAAGGTATGGACGCGCAAGATGGGCTTAGCTATGTGGAATATTTGCAAATCCTGCTGTTTTTGGAGGATGATACACAATTGACCATGCGTACTCTGGATCGGGTAGAAGAGAATCTGCGGCAGAGGGAGGGAATGTCAAGCTTTCGGGCAGATACGTGTGTGACCAAGTTAAAGTTAAAAAATACGGCAGAAATATGGAATGGATTTACGTATACGTTTCCGGCATATTTTGGCTACCTATGACGTGGTTTTTTTGAGCCTGGTGCGGACACTCTTTCTTGTCAAAGTGAGTTTCGTCTAAAATCCGTAGTCCCACGGATGAATGATTCCATTAATACGAAAAAGCGTGGAAAGGAGAAGGGGAAATCTTGTTTGTTATGAAATCGAAAGACGTGAAATACTCACCCGCCTCAAAAACACCGGAAAAGAAGTGTTTGGCGGGAAATAAAAATTCATCCAAAATCCAAGGAGAAAGGGTGCCCGTATCAGGCTCAAAGGGAAGCTTGACAGTTGAGGCGGCGTTGGTTTTGCCGATATTTTTCTTTGCCGCAATCTGCCTGGTTTATTTATTGGAGATAAAATCGATACAGTTTAGCGTCCATAATGCGGCACAAAACGCGGCGGAACGTGCCGCCGTGGACGTGGCGGCACTGCCGGTTTTAAATTCATGGAAGCTGGAATCGGACATGGTAAATTTGATTGGTGCAAAGCGGATGCAGCAAAGTGTGATAGAAGGAGGAAGCGGAGGGTTAAGTTGCTGGCGTTCTTATTATAAAGAAACGGATGGAATGATTTATGTGGATGTACGTTACAAGGTGCGCTTGCCGTTTCCGAGATTTTTGAATCTGTCACTGGATTTGAAAGAGACGTTTCAGATCCGGGCATGGACGGGATACCGTTCTGGGCAGATGTATGGGGAAGAAGACGATATCGTATATATCACAGATTATGGAAGCGTGTATCACGAGGACTATCAGTGCCGTTATTTGCAATTGTCGATTCGCTATGTACCGATGTCTGAATTGTCCGGGCTTCGGAACCTGGACGGAGGCATCTACCATGCTTGTGAAAAATGTGTGCACGCGGATACGATGTCGGGTGTTTATATTACAGAATACGGAAACAAATATCACAATTCATTGGACTGCAGCGGATTAAAACGCTCTGTCCGGGCAGTCAAAAAATCAGAGGTGGCGGGAAGGGGGGCGTGTAGCAAGTGTGCGGGATAGAATTAGTCGCCAAGGTGATTTGCACTTGTTATTTGGGAATCTTGTCATGGATGGACATAAAAACAAAGCGTATTCCAATGTGGATGTTGGGGGCGGGGGTTTTAGCCGCATTTGTCTTTCGAGTACTTCAAAGAGGGCAGATGATGGTCTTATGGTTGCCGGGAGGAGCGGTTGGACTTGTGTTCCTGGTGGTTGGCAAGATGACAAGAGAAGCACTCGGATATGGAGATGGCGTGCTGATAGGCATACTGGGAATTTATCTGGGCTTTTGGGATTTGCTATGCTTGTTACTGATGGCATTTTTCCTGGCGGCATTGTATGCGGCGGGATTATTAACGGTTCGTAAGTTTAGGAAGAAAACTGCCTTTCCATTTGTGCCTTTTTTGGGAATGGCATACATATTCATGTTGGTGGCAGGCGGAGGGTGAGCAAGGATGAGAGAAAGAAGAGAAGTCCGAAGGATAAAAAGGAATGAGGAAATTCAAAGAATGAAAGGGGCGGGAGAGACGAGAGGACTGTCAGGGATTATGACCGTCGAGCTGGCGTATTTGATGCCGATTCTTTTGTTGGTGTTTCAACTTGTTATATATAGTACGTTTTATTATCATGATAAGGCTGTTTTGCTGGCATCCGCAAGTGAAACGGCGGTTGTCGCCGCCAGTTATGAGCGAAGGAATGGCGCGGGAGGTCAAGTGGATTTGGAGTCGTTTTTTAGAGAACAGACAGCGGGAAAACTGATTTTGTTTTCGCGGGCGGAAATGGACGTGTCACAGACGAATGAGAGGGTGGAGATTATAGTTTCAGCAGAGAAAGGGTGGATACGTTTAGAGGTGATGCAGAGAGCCGTGATTTTAAAACCGGAAGTAACGCTTCGCAGGACTCGTGTCATCAAAGAATTACTGCCGGGGGAGGAGGAAGCGGAATGAAGGAACAGAGTGTATTTCAGGCGGAGTACGAAACAAAATTAAATAGGGTGTATTTGCATTTGAAAGCAGACAAGGAGTATCAAGAAGATTATCAGATGCCGATGCTGCGCCAAAATCCGATTTCGGGTGTTTTGGCGGCGGAAGGTTGCTCTGTGGATGGAAAGGCAAGGTATACCTACGAGGTCGGAGGTCTTACCTCCATGAAGCGAATGCATGAGAAGACACCTTTGACAAAGCAAACGATACGAGAGGTAGTGTCCTGCTTGCTGGCGGTGACAGAAAATCTGCAGGAATTTTTGTTAAATCCCAATTGTTTGCTTTTGGATCCAGAGTATATTTTTTGCCAGGCGGGACAATGGTATTTTTGTTATTTCCCGGAAGCAGAAATTAATTTGGGAGAAGCGTTTCACCAATTGACGGAATATTTTGTGAAAACGCTGGACTACGGGGATACGGACGGAATCTTTTTGGCATATGAATTGCATAAGGCAACGATGCAGGAGCATTATGACTTGAAGCAAATCATGGAAGAATATGAAAAACATGAAGCGGAGAGAAAAGAGGCGGAAGAAAAGGAGACAGAAGAACGTCAGGAATTTGGCAATATCTTTATGCTGACAGATGAGGGGCAAAAGAAAGGGGAAGATAGCTGGCATGACGGGTGGACAAGTTCCGTTAAGCCCGATGTACTACAAGAGGAGAGCGGATGGTGGGGGACAATAAAAACGTCTGCCAAGAAGTTGCGCGGCAGACGTTGGGGAAATTGGGACGATTTTATTTTGGAATCGGACGGGGGCACGGAGCAGGAGCGATTTTATACTGACGGCCGATAATCGGTCGTCAGTAGCGCAATGGGTAGAATGATAGAAAAGGTACTGCCCTTGCCCTCTTGAGACTCCACGCTAAGCGAACCGCCGTGAGCGGTAATAATCTGTTGGGACAACGCCAGTCCGAGCCCGGTACCGTTTGGCTTATAGGTTCGAAAAGGTTCAAAGATGGATTGCAGGTGTTCATCAGGAATGCCGCACCCGGTGTCCTTGACTTCGATTTGCAGAGAATCTTCAAGGCGTGTGGCGGAAAGGAAGATGGAGCCGGCTCCTTCTATGGCATCCTTTGCATTACGAAGAAGGTTGAGGAGAACTTCTTCTAGTTTGAGCTTGTCTCCCACAAAATCCCCTAAGTCAGGAGCGATTTTGGAAGAAAATTCAATGGCGCTTTCCTGCTCGTTAAGTGAGATGGCAAAGGAAATGGCAATGTTTTTTAAAAGCTGTTCCATAGAAAAGCAGGAGGGGCGCACGGTACTGCCATTATTAAAAGAAGAAAGTTCTTCCAAAAGCTGCCGCATAAAATCAACATCCTCCATGGTCTGCGTCCAACCGTAAAAATCTTTTACTTCCGGATGCTCGCTTTCTATTAGTTGCAGCGAGGAAGAGACGAGCGTGAGTGGATTGCGAATCTCATGCGAGATGGTAGAGATAAGCATCTGGTGATCCGTCAGCATTTGCGTAATAAGCCGCTTTGCAGTTTCGTCCCGTTCCATAAGGGCGTTTAATTCATGAATATCTATATTTTGCAACATGAGATAAAGAACTCCTTTCGTTAATCGTGTATGTAGTCTAACACGGAAATGCGAACAGTTCAACTAAAATTGGTGTGAACAAACAAAAAATAAATGTAAAATATTGGAAATCTCTTCTCTTTTTGCGGAAAGTGGGATATACTAAAGCAAGCTACATATTTCCAAGAGAAAGGGAGGAGTGTCAAGTTATGAAAGATGATCGTTGTATTTTTTGTAAAATAGCGGCAGGAGAAATACCATCGGCGACGCTGTATGAGGATACGGATTTCCGGGTGGTCTTGGATTTGAATCCGGCATCGAAAGGACATGCTTTGATTATACCGAAAGAGCATTACCGTAATTTATATGACCTGGACGATGCATTGGCGGCAAAGGCACTGGTGCTTGCGAAGAAAATGATATGCAAGTTAAAAGACGTGCTGGGGTGTGACGGATATAACATCGTACAGAATAATGAAGAGGCAGCAGGTCAGAGTGTGTTTCATTTTCATATGCACATGATTCCCCGGTATCAAGGCGACACGGTGGGACTTGGATGGCATATGGGGACGTTGACAGAGGAAGACAAAAAAGAACTGTTGGAAAAGATAAGATGAAGTCGGGGATAAGACTGTGACGGAGAATCATGAGTTTAACGAAATTTATGAGAAATACAAGAACTCTGTTTTGCGGGCAGCATATTTATATGTGAAAGATCCCGAATTGGCAGAAGATGTCAGACAAGATACTTTTCTAAAGTTGCTTCGGATGATGAGCGGAGAAGGGCCAGTCGAAAATATTGATTCGTGGCTGTACACGACTGCAAAGAATACGGCAATCAATTACCTGAAGCGGTCGAAGTGGGAAGCTTCGTATGATTCGGAAGAGGAGTCGGAGGTATCAAGTCGGGAGCCGGTCAGGGAAAGCACTGAGGATGAATGCCTGGAAGAACTGACAAATCGGGAAAGAGCGGAACTCCACAGACGTGTAATGGAAGGCGTTTGGAAAAAGAGTGAGCGATGGTACGAGGCGATAGTGCTTGAGGCGCATGTTGAACTTCCGCAAAAAGAAGCCGCCAAGGTAATGAAGATGAGCCTGAATGCATATCAAGTGATGCTGCACAGAGCGAGGGATTGGATTCGAGAAAATTATGGTGTAGAGTATGAGGAACTGAAACGGAAATAAGAATTTTGATGTTTCAGGTTTTGCCAAGCACAAACGGAAAGAAAAAGTATTCTCATTAATTCTATCAATAAGAAGAATAAAGAGAAGGGCGAAAAAATACTTTCGCCCCTGTTGAAAACTGAATAAAGTGTCCGTAGTTTAATGAAGAGGATTATCTTTTCAATGCGGTTTCTTCTATTAGATTTACTATCGTGCCGATAGAATCTTGCATGGAAGAATTACGCATGGCATTTGTGTACGTGTCACGGTGCTCGTATAGTTGGTGGACTGCCGCGAGGAGGGTTTCATTGTTTGTCTCCTCTTCTTCCAGTACGATACTAAAGCCTTGCCGTTCGAAGGAACGTGCATTCAAAATTTGGTCGCCACGGCTGGCATTGGCCGAGAGCGGAATGAGAAGGTTGGGCTTGTGAAGTGCCAATAATTCACAGATGGCATTTGCGCCGGCACGGGAAATTACGAGGTCTGCGAGTGCGAAAAGGTCATGCAGTTCGTCTTTGATGTATTCAAACTGGCGATATCCTTTCGTGTTCATCAGCGATTCGTCCATTTTGCCTTTTCCGCAAAGGTGGATGACTTGGAAGTCCTCCAGTAGTTTTGGAAGGGCGGCGCGTACGGCATCATTGACTGCAACGGCACCCAGACTTCCGCCGATAACCAGAATGACCGGTTTATCGGGAGTGAATCCGCAAAAGTCGAGAGCGGCAAGTTTGTTGCCGGACAAAAGCTCCTGCCGAATAGGCGAGCCGGTCAGTACGGCTTTTTCCTGCGGAAGGTGTGCCATTGTCTCAGGGAAGTTACAGCAAACCTTGCTGGCGCAGGGAATCGCGATTTTGTTGGCCAGGCCGGGCGTCATGTCAGATTCGTGAATGATGACGGGGACATGGTTTTGCTTCCCGGCGAGTACGATGGGAACCGAGACAAAGCCGCCTTTGGAAAAGATAATGTCTGGTTTTAACTCACGGATGAGTTTGCGAGCCTGCCCGAGTCCCTTGAGGACGCGGAACGGATCCGAAAAATTTTGGACGCTAAAATAACGGCGCAACTTACCAGAAGAAATCCCATGGTAGGAAATGCCGAAGGGTTCTATCAGGTCTTTTTCGATGCCCTGGTAGGAACCGATATATTGGATGTCATAGCCCTTTTCCCGCAATTGGGGAATGAGGGCGATGTTGGGAGTGACATGTCCGGCAGAACCACCGCCGGTAAGTATAATACGTTTCATAAAGTCTAACCTCCGATATAAAAATTGGTATAAGTCCATAATAACCTTATTTGAAGAAATGTCAAGAATAAGAAGACGTCAAGTAATGACGTAATATGAATTTTGGTTACTCTTCAGCCCGAGCCAATCACCACGCTGATTGGCTCGGCGGAGGCATGTAAACCTGGTCGAATTCAGTATGATTGTTTGCTGCTATGCACCGTGTGGCGGAGGGTGCATGACATACGGAGCAATGACGCATACTACACCTACATGGCAAAAAGAAGCTTGCAATCATAACGAGAGGCAACGGTATGGGAAAAATAATAAAGCTGTCATTACAAGAAGAAATGAAAAAGGAAGCGGAAGAGATAAAAGAAAATATTGCCCAGCATCCGGAACTTGCCCAGCTAGAAGTGCGCGAGGAAGATGATGCTGAGTTTTTTAGACGCGCTAATGGGCTGGAGGCGAGGATGGAAGAAGAGCGGTCGGAGGAAAAGACAAAATCGGAAATGGGAGCAGGGACATCCGGGACGGAATCACATGCAGCACGTGCAAATACAAGAATGTCAGACGAAGTATGCGAGTATATCGATGGGATGAAGCTTGTACCAAGAGAGCCGGGCTCCTCGGTATATGTCGACGAAAATGGCGAGAAGTATATTCTGGTGTATCAAAAGAAGAAACGGAAGAAGCCGTGGCTTGTGGCATTGGTGGCAATCCTTGTGTTAGTGCTGGGCTTGGGGATAACCAGTGTGGGAAGCAAGTCGTATTTCAAAGTCTTGTGGGAGAGATTTGCAGGCGAGGACGAAAATCCGATGAAGATATTGAATGTGGACGATATGGATACGATGGAATCAGAAGATGGGAAAGAAATGACTGCGTATAGGGAAGTTGGAGAAAAATTAGGGATTTATGTGGTTGAGGTTAATGGTGGTCCAGCAGAATTGGATTTAATTGAAGTACAGATAGAAGAGGTGCTAAATCAAGCAACAATATTTTACCAGTATGGAGATGAAATTATAAGGTATACCGTTTATTTAAATGATAGGGATTCCTCATGGGGAGAAACAGCAGAAGATGAGGAAATAAGAGAATATACGCTAACTGTGAATAATGTGGATATTATAATAAGAGAATATAAAGTGGAGGGTTATGATACATATCGTAGAGTTGCCAAATTTAGTTACAGAGGCGTGCATTATCAACTAAAAGGCATTATGGAACAAGAGGAATTTGAAGAAATTTTAAAAAATTTGCACTTTTTTTGAAAAATCGCGTAAGTTTTTTGCCGCTCAGTTGTCTATATAGTAGAGGGTTGTACAAAGGAGGAGACATTTGGCCATGAAAAGACGAGTTTTAACCTTGATTTGTTCTTTGGCATTACTGTGCGGGATGGTTCTGGGAACCGCCAATGATGTAAAGGCCGCAGATGATACGTTAAAGTGTGTGGATGGTTCGTATCTGACGATGGAAAGCAGCTCTTCGGGAAGTACTTCTTCCGGATTAGAGCGGGGAACACACCTGATGGACGGAGACAGTGTTATTAGTAATCCGACCGTTGGGCAGATTCGGGCGTATGGAGCCACGACGGCTAACCATACAGTGGATTATGTGTGTGTGATTATACGTGTGGATCGTTTTAATCCGCTGACTGGATATTGGAATCAAGTTACAACGTGGACAGCAGAAAAACGGAATGCCTATAGTGTGTCATCGAGCAAGACATTGGTGGTAGAGCGCGGATATTACTACCGTGTACGTTGTAGCCATTATGCAGGCAATGATGCGGAATTTCCGTATGATATGACGGTATCATTCACAGACGGCATTTGGATTGGCTAAATATCCTCCGATACTACATAAGAGACAAGAGGTAATGTCGGATGGAAGGTATCTGCAAGATTTCAGGTGCAGGACCAGGAAGAGTCTACGTGTATGGTATGACGATTGCTGACAGAAAGGTTGATTTCTTATCCATCATCGCATATGTGGAGCAATACGATGAGGAAACGGGGCGGTGGAATTCAGTCAATGCTTGGAGGCGAGACACATACGAGACGGAGTATCTAGACTGGAGAAAGATACTATCCATAGAACGTGGAAAGTCTTATCGGATACATTGTGAACATCTGGCGGGGGATGACTACCCGTATGAATCAGTGTTTTCCGTAAGCGAGACATTTCTGGCAAAATAAAACGGTTTTTACGTTCCTGGCATGAGCAATGAAAGCAGTCACCGATATGGTGGATTCTCTTTTTGATTATTGAAACTAAAAACAATAAAAAAATAATAGAAAATCCTGATCGCCAAGAAAGACACCACTTTATAGAGCGAACATACGGTGACTGCTTTCATTGTTCATGACAAAGGAACATAAAACAAAATATGAAATCTGTTGGGGGCAGTCGGCAATTATTTGCCGGCTGCTTGCTTTAATGCCTGAGCAAGTTGGTCGGGACAAGATGTGGACTTAAATCCACAGCGGATTCCCTCGAGACGTGAGATAGCATCGTCTACGTCCATACCCTCAATCAGGCGGGAGAGCCCTTGCGTATTTCCGTTACAGCCGCCGTTGAAAGAGACGTTTCTTACTTTGTTGTCCTCAATGTCGAAGTTTATCATTCGGGAACAGACACCGGTTGGTTTGTATTGCATATTATAATTCCTCCTTGGTTTAATGTCATTATTATAGCAAAGCGAAGAAGAAGCTGTCAACCAGTGAAGTGTAAGACTTTGCGATTGGTGCATCGATTAGATTTATGTGCATCCTCCCGGCTGATCAGCATGGTGATTGAGGGGGGCTTGAAAAGTTATTCACATTTTATTAACAAAAAAATTAGAGTTATCAACAATAAACACATTGAATTTTAGGTCATGGAGTGCTATGGTATTTACATCGGAACGATGAAATTCTATAGCACTTTTCTGTTGTTTTTATGGCGGCCGCCTTTCCCACGAGTTCGGGAACAGAAATCCACTTGCTGAGAATGAGACAGTTTTGAAAAGCAAAAAGGTTTGTTTTTGTAATATAGCAAAAAATTGTCTGATTGACAAAATAAGTATTCAAAGGAGAGGAGACTTTATGGAGAAGATGATGAAGGACAAGGGAAATCAGATGGCTGATATGGAACTGAAATTGCCCAGCGGCGAGATACGGTACGGATTTACGAACGACTATATGTTCCGGGCGGTTTTGCAGAGGAATAATAACGTGCTAAAGCATTTGCTGGCGGCACTGTTGGAAATCGACGTGTCACAGATTACGTCTTGCGAGATTACAAATCCCATTGTGTTGGGGGAAAACATGGATGATAAAACATGCGTGATGGACGTGCGGGTGCTTCTAAATGACAGTCAGCTTATTAACCTGGAGATGCAGATTGGTCACCTGGAGAACTGGCCGAATCGTTCCGTGTTCTATCTGTCCCGGTTGTTTTGTAACATTCATTCAGGGGAGAACTATAATCGGATTAAACCTTCGATGCACATTGGCATCTTGACGGAATTACTGTTTGACGACGTGAAAGAATTTTATAGCGAATACTTGCTGACGAACACGAAAAACCAGCGGATTTTTAGTAGAAATTTTTCACTCCGCGTGCTACAATTGTCTCAGTTGGAGACGGTTCCCGAGGAAAAAAGAGACTCGGAATTGTATAAATGGGCGAAATTGTTTTGTGCCAAAACGTGGGAGGAAATTCAGATGGCGGTGAAGGAATCCAAGGTTATGGGGGAAGCGGTAAAGTGCTTGTATGAACTTTCTGAGGAAGAAAACATAAGGTTGCTTTGCGAGGGGCGTGAGCGGTATCGCATGGATATGGACTGCGCCAGGGAAGAAGGACTTGAGCAAGGATTGCGAGAGGGAATTGATCAGGGAATCCAACAAGGAATTCAGCAGGGAATTCAATTGGAAAAGGTGCAAAGTCTGGTCAACCTGGTGTGTAAAAAGATAAAAAAGAATTGTTCTGTCCAAGAGACTGCTGACATGCTGGAGGAAGAGGAAGGCGTAATTCAGGCCGTTTATAATGTGGCAAAAGAGTTTGCACCGGATTATGACGTGGACGCGATTATAGAAAAGCTGAAGGAAAAGAGAGTGCCAAGAAATAAATCTTCACATTTGACTTGTCTAAATCTCTCTATGCTTCGTTGTTGTCAATCGGCGTACTCCGGTACGCCTCATTCCTTCGCCTTGCATAGAGAGATTTATCCTGCGTCAATATGCAAAGTTATTTCTTGACGGTTCCTAAGGGAAAAAGAAGTTTTCGACAAGGTTTTTCTTGATGCGACAAAATAAAGAGGGTGTTTTTGACAAGGGATTCATGCCTTGACACCTCCTCATGTTGAGCGATAATTTGCCGGATATGCGTGATACTTTAAGGCTTTCTTGAAGGTGTACGCAGGGTGCCACAAGTGTCTGGACTGTAGAAATTTGTAGAACGGTTTTTGAGGACATTTGCCGATGGTTGGGCTATAATAAGGCTCAACACAATCCGGATTATTGTGTAACAACCCAAAGTGAGGAGGACTTTGTTATGATTCAGGAAGTAGTGACCGGCACCAATATCGTTTACTATATGATGGTAATCGTCGGTGCCATCGGCGTGATGGCAAAAGTTGCCAATCATCTTACCCTGCGCCGTCTTCTTACGGCTGCATCCGGTATGTCTAAAAGTACACATAAATTGATAAAGCTAGTGCGTGCAAAATATGAGCATGCTTGTATGCTGCACGATAAAGTGGAAAATACGCGGGCATTTGTGGAAAAATACATATATGAGTATCGTGGCTTTTTGTTTCGCATTCATACATGGCGGCAATTGGAGCTTCAGTCGGTTTGGTTTGCCGGAATCTTGGCGGTCATAGGCGCATTTTTCTGGTATACCTCGAACGGTATCTGCGAGGAAGTGTACCAATATTTGATGGCCGGGGCGGCTGAGATGATTGCGCTTTATGTCATCAGCCAATTGTCGGACGAGCCTTATAAGATTGAAGCGGTAAAAAATTATATGGTAGACTATCTGGAAAATACCAGTATGCTGCGTTATCGCAAGGGACGTCAGACGGAGCGTGAGCAGATTGACGTGATTCGCACGTCTGGAAATGAGGCACAGGGACAAGCGGCCAAGGCGGAAATGCCAGAGGAGAAGAAGGCCGCGCCGGAGCTTTCTATTAATATAGAAGGCGAGCCGCGTAAAAATGTCAAGGATGGGGCGACACAGACGGTG
>CATLEQ010000070.1 GCA_949915905.1 uncultured Lachnospiraceae bacterium
TAATCTTGCGCCATTTGCAAGCTTCGCTTTTTCTTTTCTTCTCTTTCCTCTTCCTTCTGTGACACATATAGAAACAACGCAACCACAATTCCCAAAAGCATCACGCCGGCCGCCCGTGCATTCCGCAAGTATCCCCATCTCACCGGCTGTCCGTCCACACTGTCCGGCAGCTTCATGACCGCTTCCGTCTGTGTCTCCCCGTCTAGCCGCCGCACTTCCTTTTCCAGGCTAGCAAGCAATCGCTCGCCCTTTGTAAGCTTAGGCGAATATACTTTGGCGAAAAAGACATGCTCCATCTTTTCCTCTCCATATGTCAATATCGCCTTTAGCTGCACCAGTGTCCCATCTTCTGTCAATGCATCCGTTTTCAGTTCTCCCTGGAGATTTATCACCTCATAGTTGTCAATCTCCCACGATACCGAAATCCCGGTTTCTGGAATGTTGTTCACCAAATTTAGATTTTTTCTCACCTCGTCCAAACTTTGGTTTTCACCCAACGCCAACTGTTCCAACAACATCACCGCATTTTCAAACACCTCCGCCAGTTCCTCTTCCGAGTATTTACGCTCGCCGATTGTCACCGTATACTTTTCTTTTTGGTCGCCTATCTGTACCTGCAGCTCTTCTGTGCGCTCTCCGGCTCCGTACCCGTTTCTCTTTACCACGCTCGCTCCATCCTCATCGACGGGCAAGCCCTGACCGCCGTCTAGCAGAAAAACCAACACCGATACTGCGCCCGCCGAAAGCACGACGACTCCCATTTTTTTATATATCGATTTCCATTTTGACTCTCTTTTTTGCATCACTCCACTCCTCTTTGCGTATCGCTTTCACACTTCAATCCGTATCATCCTCTTTCCCAGCCAGTACGCCAATATATAGACTCCAAGGCACACACTCATTAAAAGTACGCCTGCCGTACTGCCATAGAGCACGTCCAAAAACTCCGGAAATGCAATTCGCATGTACATCACCATCCCCAGCGGAATCACGCACATGATTTTAAATTCCAGATTTTTGGCCGCCAACATCGTCTGAATCTGCCGCTCGACCTCTATCTTGTCCCCGATGGTTCTGATAGACGATTTCAGAACACTGATGCTGTCTCCTCCGGTTCTCTTCGCTATGACAAATACCTCTGCAAAGTGTTCCGCGTCCTCCTGGCGTACCCGCCGGGCAAAATCCTTAAGAACCTGCTCCACCGTCATATTCATGTCAAGTCTGTGCACCATTCGCTCAAACTCCTCCCGAATCCGGCAGGATTGCGGATAAACCGGACGCAATTCCCGTTCCGCCTCACGAATGGCATTTTCCACGGAATACCCCGTCCGCAACGCAGAAGAGAACATTTGCATCGCGTCCTTAAACTGTTCCCGAAATTGCATCTCCTTTTCCCGGCAGCACGCCTCGCGCCACTGGTACAGGTAAATCAATGCCAACGGCGATAATCCGAAAAACGCCAGCCAGCTATTATAAAACAAATATGCCAAAGCCATCGTCAGACCCATTGCCTGCAATATCGCCAACAAATACTCCCTACGCTGAATATCCTGCTGCCAGCAGCTTGTCCCGATAAGCAAGCTCCTTAACCTTCATAAGTGTCCCTTTAATTTTTCCATTTTCCATGCCCTCCTCCTGATATCGATATAATGTCTGCAGCTGTATCCTTCCGTCTTCATAGCCCAGCACTTCTGCGATTTCAAATACCTTTCTGCTCTTATCCCGCAGACGCCCCAGGTGAATGATGATGTCCAGAGCCGATGCAATCTGTCGTTGAATCGCCGTCAGCGGCAAGTCAATCCCCATCATCATCATGGTCTCCAAACGATTCAGCATATCCGCCGGACTATTGGCATGGCCGGTCGACATCGACCCGCTGTGGCCGTTGAGCATGGCCGATGAAATCATGTCCACCGTCTCGTCACTCCGCACCTCGCCCACGATGATGCGGTCCGGCCGCATTCGTAACGCCGACTTTATCAAATCCCGAATCGTCACCGCGCCTTCCCCTTCCAAATTTGCATTTCTTGCCTCCAGCCGCACCAGATTCGGAACTCCTTTAATCTGCAGCTCCGCGTTATCCTCAATCGTGATAATCCGCTCATCCTTCGGAATGTAGTCCGACAAAGCATTCAAAAACGTGGTCTTTCCCGCGCCCGTTCCACCGCTGACAAAAATATTGTATTTGGCCTTCACCAACATCTCCAAAAACGTTGCCGCCTCTTTACTGACACTTCCCCAGGCTATCAATTGCTCCATCGTGACCTTCTCCTTGGGAAACCTCCGAATCGTCATAATCGGCCCATTTAACGCCACCGGCTTCAGCACGACATTGACGCGGGAGCCATCCTCCAACCTGGCATCAACAATCGGTGAAAGTTCATTCACATAACGATTGGTGCCTGAGACAATCTGCTGTATCACGTCGCCCAATTTTTCTTCCGACGTAAAATGCTTGTCCGCCCGGCTAATTCTTCCGTTTCGTTCTACGAAAATATCCTCCACGCCGTTAATCATAATTTCTGTAACGGACTCATCCTCGATCAATTCCTGAAGCACGTCCAGCTTACGAAATGAGTGAAACAGCCGCCGACTTAGATATACCTGCTCACTTAACGGCAGATACGTCTCTTTTCCCGCCTCTCGCAGTACCTCGTGAATCAGCTCGGATACCTCCTCGTCCTCCATCTCGCGGCTCATGTCCATCTTCTCGAGCACTCGCTCGTATAACTCTTCCTCCCTCATTTCACCACCCCTGCATTTTTTTCTGAACTGTTTTTTCCAAAATGTCCTCCCTGCCCATTTTTCTCAAATTTTCAAAGTACTGATTTAATTTCGCCTTCGCGGCGGGTTCCTCGATATAAGGGGTATACACGGCCGCACATTGTCCAAGTATGTCCAAAAGCCCGTCCACGCTGTCCCCCAGATCCAGTATCACCTTCTCATAGATGCACTCCTCTAAAATCTTATCAAGCAATCCCGTCCACTCCTCTTTTCCTACGGCTTTCATGTCCTGCACATAAGGCATCGGCAAAATATAATCCAGCTTCTCATCCTGTCCTGCCATCGTGCTCATGTAAACCGCGAAGTTCCCCCTTTCCTGCCGGAAGTAAAAAAGAAGATCCGACAAATTCCGTTCCGGCTTGTCCGGGAAATAGAACGCGTCGCCCGCATATTCTTCAAGGCTCATATAGAGAACCGGCTTTTTCTGCGCCATCTTCTTCCCCAATTCCAATGCAAACAAAGTCTTTCCAATGCGGTGAACGGGTGAGTATACCGCAATCAGTTCCCCCTTTGTCTTTCCCATCCGCCGCCTCTCTCTTCCCGCCCCTTCGGCCTCGTCCCCATCCTTCCTTTTACTTTTCTGCGAGGGCATCCGCTTCGGTGATTCAAAAATCTGCCGCCATATCTGAGACGCGCCTTGATAACGATAGACTTCCCGCCCCCGTCCCATTGGCAGCTCCGGTATATTTTTCACCAGTATATATGTTTTTTTCGCCGGAATCCGCCCTCTCTCCTCTTGCGGATAGTCCTCGTCAATCAATAAGATATGTATCGTCTTTTGCTCGGAAAAATGTGCCAGCTCCTCCATGTCATGAAATACAAACAGCTCGACTCCCGCCGCCTTCTTCTGCTGAAACATTTGCAAAAGATTTCTGGCATACTGCCGTTCCTTGTCACAAATCACAAAATTTCTGACATGCAACTTATCCCTCCTATTCTCTTTTCATGGTGCTCTTACTACAGTTACAGCTTTTCAAAACGTTTGAAAATGGTGCTGCGATTATGCAGCCTGAAACTACTACCGAGTTGTTGAATCTTGATTCATCCAATCTCAAGATACATCCCCTTGTCCCTTATCCGGGGATGAAACAGCAGACTCGATATCTGCTGTGTGAATCGTATTATAAACGCAGTTTTTTTATTTGTCCAGACCCAAATTGAAATTTCCTGTTTTTTGTGAAATATTTACAAAGTTTGAAACACAAGAATGCCATAAAGCAGGCAAACCCCAGGTATACCAAGGCTTCCGCTTGTCAAAAACGATACCATGTTCAATCCCACATGCCATCCCTCCTGTGCCGGAATTACATACTGATTGACAAAAAAAATCACAACCATGCCAATCACGGCCCGCACAAAAAAATTCACAAAAATAGATGTCAGCTTATTTTCCATATCACGCCTCCATGCCCAAGCACTGCTATACATGATATTTATATTCCACCGACATCCCATTTATCACATAAATATATGCTCACGGATAAAATCTGCCGTGAGTGCCGCGCCAGCCGCAGCCGTCCCTTATAAATGTATTTTTATCTCCTGATTCGTCCTTTTATACTGACGATATACCACTCCCGCCGCGTCCATCATTTTCTTTGACGCAATCACGTTTGGCTGATCCGCGTACTTGTCACTGTCATAAATGACCTCGCGGATCCCGGACTGTATAATCGCCTTCGCGCACTCATTACACGGAAACAACGTCACATACATCGTCGCCCCGGTTAGACTTGTCCCCTTATAATTCAAAATAGCGTTCAACTCGCTATGAGTGGTATAGAAGTACTTTATTTTCAGGGGATCGTCTCCTTCCCTCTCCCATGGGAAGTCATCATCCGAACATCCGGTTGGAAATCCGTTGTATCCCATGGACAGAATCCGGTTATCCGGGCTGACGATACAGCACCCCACCTGTGTGTTGGGATCCTTCGAGCGCATCCCCGACAGCATCGCCACCCCCATGAAGTACTCATCCCAGGACAAATACCCTTTACGCTTTCCACTCATTTTCATGCCCCTCCTTCCGTGTAAGAATTCAGTTTCTCTGTCAACTTATCAATTAACCCAGAAATTTTTTCATGACATAGTCCATATGCATTTAATGCTCCTCCATACGGATCCGGCACCTCTTCCGTTTCTCCCACAAACTCGTTAAGCGTGTAAACGCTGAGCGCATTTCCATATTCCGAAAGTACTTTGTTCTTTTGTACCTCATCCATCGTCAAAATCAAAATGTCTCCCGCTATCTCCGCCCCGGAAAACGGAACCGAAGTATAGCCTTCCAGCGTCATGCCATGACTTCGCATGATTGCCTCCACTTTTGGATTTATCGGTTCCGGGAACAAAACGACCATCCCTCTGGAATCAATCACATATTCCTGCTGCAAATGTTTCTGCCGCAACAACTCCGCCGCGACCGGCCCCCGGCATGTATCAGTCTGACTTACGAACACGATCCTTCTATACCGCTGTCTGCGCACAATGTCCGCCGCCGGAATCCGCAAATGTCCCGCCGCCTTGTCCAGACGGTTCATGATGGCATTTCCGATTCCCCTCATGGCAAAGGACTCGCTATAGATCTCGTCCACTTCCTCGCCGTCGAACTCCCGCAGTACAGAAAACAGATTTCTGGCAATTGTCTTCTCGTCCTCCCTGCTGCCCACATTTTTTATAATTCCGTTGGAATAGTATTGTATCGTCTCGTCCGTCGCAATAATGCCAACCTTTTTCCCTCCGTTTATGGCACTATAAACCAGCTGACGAATGGCCAGTACCTCCTCGCGGATGTTCCCCTCCACAATCGTCAGCTTCGCTTTCGGTGCGTAATGACGGTACTTCATTCCCGGAGCCTTCGGTGCCGTCTCACTCTCCGCCCCCAGAATCGTCTCATCGATACTCACCATTCCGACCACTTCTTCCAACATGCCGGCCGTAATCGCTCCCGGACGCAGAATCATCGGCGGCTCCACCGTCATGTCAAGCACGGTCGACTCCAGCCCTATCTCCACGCTCCCACCGTCAAGAACCATGTCCACCTTTCCCGCCAGATCCTCCATGACATGTTCCGCCTTCGTCGGGCTTGGCCGTCCTGACGTGTTGGCACTCGGTGCCGACACAAAGCCGCCGGAAGCACGAATCAACTCTCGTGCAATGGCATCGCTCGGCATCCGCACCGCAACCGTATCAAGCCCCCCCGTCGTTCCATAAGGGACTTTTGCATCTTTCTTAAAAATCATCGTTAAAGGTCCCGGCCAAAACCGCTCTGCAAGTACCGCGGTCTCCCTTGGAATGTCCACCGCGATTTTTTCCAAATCTTCATACTTCGTGATATGCACGATCAGCGGGTTATCTGAAGGTCTGCCTTTCGCCGCATAGGTTTTCTTTGCCGCCTCCTCATCCAGCGCATCGGCTCCCAAACCATACACCGTCTCCGTCGGAAATGCCACCAGGCCTCCCCGTCTTATGATTTCGCCCGCATCCTCGAGCACTTGCATGTCAATGTTATTTTTATCTATCTTTTTCAGAATCGTTTTCATAATTCTGATTATACCATCATTCGAATCAAATGAAAACAATTATTTCTCGCCCGAAGTATATTCTATGATCCCTTTGGCAATCGCCTGGGCAAGCCGCTCCTGGTACTCCTCCGTCGCCAGCAGTTCCGCCTCGCTTCGGTTGCTCAAAAATCCGCATTCTACTATGATGACCGGCACTTCCGTGCGCTTTAGCATGTAATATGTATCATTTGCCTTTTCTTTTCGCTTATTATCACTATCCACGTCAAGCAAGGCTTCCTGCATGATGCGGGCCGCCCGCTCCCCGTCCGTTGAATTCGTATAATAAAACACTTGTGCCCCATGCACTTCTTCGGACGGATAACTATTTTGGTGAATACTGACCGCCAAAGCCGGTTTTCCTTCATTAATCATGGCAACGCGCTTTTGCATGTCCTCGCTCTTTGAATCTGCAAGGCTGTTCTCGTCCTCCCTCGTCATGATTACCGTCATGCCCTGCTCTTCCAATATTTTTTTCAATTTTAACGCGATTTTCAAGTTCACGTCCTTCTCATCTACCCCGTTTATCCCCACCTTCCCGGGATCCTTTCCGCCGTGGCCGCTGTCTATGACAATAAGGTTATTTGCGTCCGCCCGTCCTGAAACTTGTTCATACAATCTGTCTCCGACCGTCTGACTTAGGATGATAATTCCCGCCAGCACGGCCATCAAAGCTACAATTCCCAGTTTTTCCCGCAAAAAAACATCCCCTTTCAGCATACGTTATCCCATCAGGCTCTTAGCCATGCATACAGATAACATCCTTCTCAAATATATGCCAAAAGAGGATATTTCATTCTTAATGTTACTTTTCACGGGCGAGCCACCCTTTTCAGCCAGAAAAATAACTTTTAATTCACGTATTGAAGAATCAAGTCCCACACGGCAGACTCCTCCTGCCCAAGCTTCCACTCTGCCACCCCGGCCAGTTTTTCACTTCGAATCAATTTCAGCTTTTCTTCCAAAGACGACAAATCCTCGAGCCAAATCTTATAGGTGCCTCCGTCCGCATCCCACTGCGCGTAGTTTTGCTTGGTCTCATCATCCCACTGCGCCGAAACGCCGGCATTTTCCACGGTACCTCTCGCATCCCGCATCGTCAAAGCCTGACTTGTGACGGCCGTCGCGTACTCTGCCGCTTCCGTCCCTTCTTGTTCCGCCAGTTCTCCCTCTGTCTTCGGTCTCTCAAACCAGAGTCTGGTATAAAACGGAACCGCCGCCACAAGTTTCTGGCTCGACACATGCTTCAAAGCATCCTCGATGCCCTGCTTCACATAATTATACGAGGCCACCGAGCCCGCCGTATAGGATCCGGCCGTATGCTCGTCATACCCCATGATAATGACATAATCTGCCACAATCCCTTGTTCTTCTAAATCATAATGTTCGTTATAAACCTGCGGAACATAATTATCAATCGAAAATACGAGCCCGTTCTGTCTGCACTTTACTGATAATTCCCGCACAAACTGGATATAATGTTCTCCACACTGTGTGGACACCAACTCGAAATCCAGGTTGATGCCGTCAATCCCCGACTGTAATGCCTGCGCAATCACCTGATTTACCAGGCGTTCCCTATGGGACGTATAACTAAGCAGCTCATATGTCTCATCATAAGAACTAATGCCGCCGTTGTCACCGTCAAAATCCCTGAGGGTCGCCCACACGTCCAGATTCGACTGATGCGCATAGTTGACATACGACGAACTGGCAAGAGAACTGATATTTCCCTCCGTGTCCGCGACGGAAAACCAGGTCGGTGCAATAGTCGTCAAACCCTTTGTGCCCGCAATCGTCTCCAGCACGAAACTGTTTGCATAATCACTGGTCACGTTATGCCATGCCATATTAATCGTATAGTCAACCGAGATATTTGTATACTGCGGCTCTGCAAACGCCCGATCCACAATCACCTGCTGCACGTCTTTCAACGCGCTCGTCGGCACATACCCGATAAAGCCGTCTTCGGTGGCTATCTTTTTCCAGTCATCCTCATCTGCCAGAACCGTCACGGTTTTTGCCTTTTCGGCCGTTGTCAAAATCGGACTCTTCACGCCCCCCAGATACCGAACCGCCGTATCGCGTTTTAGCACCGCGACCGTCTTCTCCGGGAACTCGCTCGTAACCACCGTCCGGTTTGGATTTTCATACACATTATAATCCATATCCGTATACTGCAAAATGAATGGCATCGCAATATACGCAGTCTTGCCTTCTGTTTTAAGGATCACATAATCCTCGCTCTTCTTTTCCATGATTTCCGTATAATCCTTGCTTCCAACCGCAACCGACACATTGCCGGTAGGAAGGGTATATAGCAGGACATTCTCATTGGAATCCCAATAGAACCTTTTATTTATATAGTCCCTGACAATAGAATATTCCATATAAACCTGTCCGTCTATATTTCTGCAGGAAGGAATGCCATCCTCTCTTTCGATGACTCTGTCATTAATCACCACCGCATAATCTTCATCGTTCATCAAACCATAATATTCTTTCAAATCCGCTTTCTCATTTGATGGACTATACCTATTCCAGACGAAACGTCCTCCGATTGCGGCAATAACAAGAACGACTACCATCACCACGAGTAGCCTGATGTTCCTCTGCCTTCTTCTTGCACGGCGATACATCTTTCTCTTCTTCGCCTGCACCCTACTGCGTCTTTCTCTTTCGTCCATGCCATACCTCCTACTGGTCATCACACATTGTCAAGTAAGATTATACCAGTATTCTTTACGGTTTTCCACAAAACTTACACATTTTTTTGATAATCTGACAAAAGGGGGTTGCATAGATTATCATTTTTGTCCTCATTTACGTTTACAAAAGAAAGAGATTGTATATGTCCTTCCGGATTCCATTCATAATCCCGCATATAACTGCCAGTCTCCCTGGCCATCAGTTCACTCACCACCTGCATCGGGCTTGCATGGTTTCCGTCAATCAAAATGCAAACTCCGTTTTTTTCATAGCCTTCCAGTTCCGTATACAGAACGTCGTACGTCGTACTTTCTTTTTTCATTATGCCTTGCTCCTCTCTTTGCCGGTTCCGGTAAACATGGATGCTGTGCATTCCTTATATTGGAGGTATTGTGACATGCCTTAGGATGTTTACAGCAAGAAGACCGCCTGAACCTGACGCAAAATGATTCATCTTTTTTAGAATACGTCCCAGATGCCAGGACCTTTGATTATCTGAAAAATATTAGAATCTCTTTTATTTGAATTCTTCCATTGAATTCTTTTGATTGAATTCTTCTAAACCGAATCCTTTTGAATTTCTTTTTTGGAATTCAATACTATACTTTCCTCCTTCCGCATATATATTTATTTACCACGGCTGTATCTTCTGTATCTGCCATTATAGGAACCTGTCTACTATTTTTCAATGTGTTTTTTGTTGATAACTACATCTTTTTTGTTAATAAAATGTGAATAACAATTTTTTTGCAGGGAATTGCAGCTTTTTCTTTACATTGCCGCAATTTTTGTTTATACTAATAGTGAGTTTTTTTACTTTAAATTAAATTCAGAAGGATGTGAATCTATGAAAATCGAAAAACTAAATGAAAATCAAATCCGTTGTACCTTGACGCGCGCGGATTTGGCGGCACGTCATCTGAAATTAAGCGAACTTGCGTATGGCACCGAAAAAGCAAAGTCTTTATTCCGCGATATGATGCAACAAGCATCTTTTGACTTTGGTTTTGAAGCTGAAGATATTCCTTTGATGATAGAGGCGATACCCGTTTCTGCGGATTCTATCGTATTGATTATCACCAAAGTAGAGGATCCGGAAGAACTGGATACTCGTTTTTCCAAGTTTACTTCCGGTAGCGATCCTTTCCATGGATTGCCCGAACCATTCAACAAGTTAGAAGGAGCCGAAGGCTTCCTCGATTTGCTCAACAAAGTTAAGGAGGCCGCAGCCAGCGTCACGAAGGAACAAGAACAGCAAGCTACCGCTTTGGATGTCAAGCTATTTTCCTTTGTCGGAATTGATTATGTCATACAGGCTGCCAGATTGATTGCCCCCGTATACCATGGTGCCAACACGCTTTATTTTGACCGTACAGAAGATGTGTATATCTTGGCTCTTACGCCGTCGGACCCGGCTGCCAACATATTTAACAAGGTCTGCAATATGCTTTCCGAATATGGAGCACCCGAAAAAATCTCCGCTTCTACTCTGGCTTTTCTAGAGGAGCACTGCGAGACCGTCATCTCTTCGGACGCAGTCCAGAAGCTCGCAGAACTTTAATGATAAAAGCCCCTTATCCGGCCGCCGCATTGTAATCGGCGCCTTCCGGATAAGGGGCTGTTTTTATGCACACGGGGCAGAAAGGTATATGCTACTTACGCCGCTTGTCCCGGCGCGATGAGTAGGAAAAAATCTCCCCTACTCGATTTATACTCAACTTATGCCATCGCCGCATTTCTAGCCGCATTGATTTTCTCAACCAGCAAGTCCGCATCAATTCCATGAACCATGGCCGCCTCTTCTAATGTCTCCATCTGAGAAGACGGACACCCCAGACAATGCATTCCGATTTCAAAAAGAATCGGGGCGCAGTCCGGAAATATATTCAACAGTTCACCGATTTTCGTGCTTTTCGTAATTTGCTCCATTATCATTTCCTCCTTTATTATGACCATATAATTCAAAATTCATTATAACCGTTCTGCAACAAATTATCAACTGTTTGAGAATATAAAATTCCTATAAATAATCGCCCTTTTATTTTCTGAATTTTCTGAATTGTTTTACGCCCACCTATCAATTTTAGATTACTTATTTGTCAATCACTTTCCCTCCAAAATTCGACAAAAAACAATTTTCATAATTTCTCGCCAAAACGTTCGTTCTTTTTTTCGCACGAGTAATTCACACAAATCGGCAGTTTTAATGTGGAAAATGTGGATAACTTTTTCAAAACATTTAGTTTTCCACGTTTTTTGAGCTTTTGAGTGTGGATAAGTTGATAACTCTCCCTTTTTCGAATTCGACAAGATTTTACATTTTTGTGCATTTTGCCTTTTTCCCATTTCCCGTTTTTGATAAAATTCACCCGATTACTGACTCATTTTGCCAACAATTGTCAGATAATTTATATTGAGGGGCAAATGTCTTTGCCCCTCAATATACGAGGATGCGCACAACCGATTTTATCGGCCGTGAGTATAATCCAGTAAAAAAAGAAGTCGACTCCGTTTTCCAGAATCGACATCCCCTTTTTCAACTATGCGTTCCAGTACTCTGCCCTCGAAATTCCCATGTGATTTTTCGGAACAAAGTACTGACGACCCGACCCTTTCATTTCGAGACAGGCCATGGCTTCTACAATACACGGCGAACGGCTACAATCTTTGCCGTGTCCACGTTGCTGATTCCGATTCCCGTTTGTGCGTTGCGGGAATTGACGATGGTGCCATCGCCCATGTAAATTCCGACATGGCCGCTGTACACAATCAAGTCACCCGGTCTGGCATCCGCATAACTCACCCCGTAGCCGCAAGTTTCCATCGCCCACGTGGTTCTCGGAAGGGATATCCCAAATTCCCGGTATACCGCTTGCACAAAACCGGAGCAATCGGCTCCGTTTGTCAGACTCGTTCCACCCCATACATAGGGATATCCGATATACTGACATGCGAAATCAACCACTGCCTGTCCGGCCGCCCGTCTTGCGGCTGCCGCCGCTTCCTCGGCCAGACGCCGTTCCTCTTCCTCGCGGGTCTCCCCATAGGAGTACTCATTTTTCAAATCCACATACTCCCCGCATACCCAGCCCGCCGTGTCCCCGACCATGACCGGATACCACCCATATATGGCTTCACCGGTCACCAGGTATGTTTCACCCGCATACACTTGTGTCAAAATCTGTGCTTCCGTACTTTGTCCATTACGAACATTTAATATATTTGCCGTAACGGTCACTCGTGTTTTTTCAAACTCCTTGGCGCGTTGCTGCGCCTGCTCCCCTGTGTATAAAGCAGTTTCCGGAACATAACCGAAAGCATTACCCGACTGGATCTTCACCCAATCGCCCACATACTCCAGTACCGTCACCGTACTGTCGGGATATAGCTTACCCGTCCAGTCACTGTATTCATCTGGCGCACTTCTAATATAAGTAAAATCACTCACATTAGAAAAAGCTCTATTTAAATACTCACCCTCGTTTGTCGGTACCAGATACAGATTCATGTTATCTTTTACATCGCTTTTATAACACTCTGTCAATACCGTTTCGATTCCTGCAATCGGCAGCGGAGATTCCCCGTTTTCATTTTCCCCGGCCGCCTTTGCGGTGATTGCATTCCCCGGAATCATGATTGCCCCCGTCAACGCGGTCACAATCAATTTCTGCTTTATGCATACATTTTTCATAGAAAACCTCCTAACCTTGGAATGCCAGCCGGCATTCCGTATCACAATATCCCCATATACCGAATCCTGTACGCCGTCCTTTTGCCTTTCATAAACGGCAGTACTTTCATTCGTCTGGATTGTCTATCTTTTGTAGGAAGCCAAAATGTTACATAATTGTTAAATTTGTTACGGTATTATTGTAACCACTTGTATCCATTCTGTCAACCTTTTTATATTTTTTTAACATTTCTTTCATTACTTTTATTATTTTTCATATAACTTGCTATTGACAAACTCTCTTTTTTGCGTTAT
>CATLEQ010000071.1 GCA_949915905.1 uncultured Lachnospiraceae bacterium
CATACGCCTTAATCCATGATAATGAAGTGTTCATTGTATAAAATCCTCGCTTTCTCTATCTTCAAACTTTCACTAAATTGCTTTCGGCCAAGGAAGTTCTTTTCGCTAAATTCGACCTTTGGTCTCATTAATCTCAAAGAACGACCTCGCACTAAGTTCATCCTTCGCTATCGCTCGGATTCACTAAGTTGCTTTCGGCCGATTTCGGTCAAAATTGTTTCAAAAACCGGATGTCATTTTCATACAGCAAGCGCATGTCGTCTATCTCATATTTCAAGAGTGCAATACGCTCCAATCCCACGCCAAACGCGAACCCGTTATATTCCTCCGGGTCGATGCCGCACATTTCCAGCACATGCGGATGCACCATGCCGCAGCCCAGGATTTCAATCCAACCGGAGCCCTTACAGAACCGGCATCCCTTGCCGCCGCATTTGAAACAGCTTACGTCCACCTCCGCGCTCGGCTCCGTGAACGGGAAATGATGCGGGCGGAATTTCGTCTTCGTGTCTGGTCCGAACAATTCCTTGGCAAACACTTCCAAGGTTCCCTTCAAGTCTGCGAAAGAAATGTCCTTGTCAATGACCAATCCCTCAATCTGATGAAAGGACGGGGAATGGGTCGCATCCACCTCGTCGGAACGGAACACCCTCCCGGGCGCAATCATGCGGATTGGCAATTTCCCCTGCTCCATCACCCTCGCCTGCACCGGCGAGGTCTGCGTGCGCAGTAATATTTCTTTATTAATGTAAAAAGTATCCTGCTCGTCTTTCGCCGGATGATCTGCCGGTATATTGAGCTTTTCAAAATTATACTCATCATATTCCACTTCCGGGCCTTCCACCACTTCATAGCCCATGCCGACGAAAATGCGCTCCACCTCTTCTAGGGCAATGGTGTTTGGATGTCTGTGACCTACGTTGTTCATCTTGGCCGGGAGCGTCACGTCGATGACTTCTTTCTTTAACTTTTCCTCACGGATGGCCTGCTCCATCTTTCCCTTGGTCTCTTCCAATGCCTGCTCGATGGCCGCACGGGTCTCATTGACCATCTGCCCCACCTTCGGGCGATCCTCCACAGCCACGTCCTTCATGCCCTTTAGCACGGCGGTAAGTTCTCCTTTCTTTCCCAAGAACCTGACACGCATGTCATTCAGTTTTTCCGGCACGTCCGAGGCCATAATCGCCTCGATGGCTTCTTTTTTAATTTGTTCCAGTCTGTCCTTCATCTTTCCTACTCCTTTATCATTTTTTGCTGTTGCCTGGCTCACTTGCCATTACCGTTCACGGGACATCACGCCTTACAGCTGCGAAGCCGTCCGCTTCGCGTCCGTCGCCACCTCCGGCGGCTTGAGCTTCTCGCCGTAAGGCACGATGCCCTTTCGGACATTTCAGCCCCGTGAACGGTATCACTGGCAAACAAAAAGCACCCATCCCGAAAAGGGACGAATGCTTACTCCGCGGTACCACCCTGATTCCCACGATAAACTCATGGACGCTCAACTCTTGTGTAACGTACAATCTACGTCATCCCCTACTCTACGCCCGTTTTGGCCATCTCGACTGAAATATAACCGACATGCCTTATCTTTCCGTTTCACATGTCCTTTTACATTCACCGAGAAAAATTCTAGCTGTGCGGTTGGAAAAAATTTCAAGGATGCAGCTCACGTGGGAAATTCGATTGCCATCTGAACCAAGGAAAACTTTCAGCCGGTGGCTCTCCCTCTCTGATGGAAAATGGTTCTCTACTTTACACGATCTTTGCCTTTTTCTATGTCACGGCCGTCATGCCTGCCGCTTATTTACCTTACCTATTCTAACATATCAAAAAAGAATGTCAAGCTAAAAATCACATTTCCCTTATTCTGTTGTTGCCATCGTACTTTTCACAGCAAGAATAAACTTGACGATGGTTTCCACTTATACTAAACTAAGGGAGGAAAAATAACGTTTATGCGGAAGCCGCCATACATAAGGTGCCCCGCCAGATATACGGAGGTGAAGTCAATGGATGTCGTTACCATGTTGGACGAATTACAAAACAAAGCATTACGAGACCCGGAAATTCGGGCTCAGTTTTTACAAACGCAAAAAGCCAAGGAACCCCTTACGGCATTTTGTCAGGTCTGTCAAAAGCTCGGATATGAACTATATGAAATGGATTTAATCTGTGCCGGAGAAGAATTCCACGCGGCAATGAAGCGGAGCACCAACGGCGGCGGAGAAAATTCGCCGATGCTGGCAGGCGAGGATGATTTTTACGAACTATTTATGGCAAGCATCAACGCGAGGAGGGGGACTTAATGGAATTTATTTCATCATCCGGCAACAAGGAATACTTAAAAGCAGAGGAGGCGATCCTCCAGGCATTTTTTACTCTATTGGAGAATTTCTCTTTCGACCAAATTACCGTTTCGCAAATCATTGATACCGCGAACATCAATCGCTCCACCTTTTACCGGCATTACCAGGACAAATATGACATATTGGAAAAAATACAGAAATCCGCGCTGCCGGTCACCAATAAAATGCTTCATTCTTTTTTCGGGTCATCAAAAAACCTATTTGAGATTTTATTCCACACTTCTTATCTGGAAGAACATTTTCCAGAAGAATATAAGAAATATTTCTTCCAGCTAATGCAGATTCAAACCACGAATTTTAACTTGCAAAAAATGATACATGACGGGTTCATGCACGCATATACTCCATCGGAAGCCTCGCCGAACCCGCAACTGGAAAAAGAGTTGTTCGCTGACATCGCGTTCCGAATGTTGATTTACCGCCTTTCCGACGCGTCTCCCAAGCTATTGGACGGCGGGCAAAAGGTTCTGCGTTCCCTGATGGATCAACTGGAAAAAACGTTGGACGATTAATCGCTTTTTCTTCCTGCCAGCGTCTGCGACACATTGTCGCACTTTGTCGCTTTTTTATACACCTCTCTTGTGATAAGATACATACATGGCATCCACGCACGAATCCGGCAAGTTGACGAACGCGTGCACCAGATGTCAAATTCAAGCCATATCATCTCAAGCGGAGGTAAAGACATGAAAAAGAAAGCGCGAAAACTAGTTTCCATGGTGCTGGCAACGGCCATTCTGCCATGCATTTTCGTTTCCACCGTACATGCGGAAGAAGGCAGGGTCATGCAACTCGTGGACGGCAATCTGGATTCCCTGCAAATCGAAACGGGGGATTTGGTTTATTTCGGCCAGAACGACGACGAACTCAGTTTCGACACCTGCTGGCAGGTACTTGACGCAAAACATACGAACACCAACGAGGACGGCATGTTCCTAATGACCAAGAACCTCGTCGCGCACCAAGACGAAAAAGGCATCCTTTTTGAGGATACAGACGACCCGGTTGGCAATGAATATCGGGGAAGCACCATCCAGAAATTCTGTAGCGAATTTGCCGAAACCCATTTTTCCGACGCGGAAAATGCCGCCATCATCGCCACCTCGAAATCCGACGCAGAATTCAAAACGCCCGTTTTTTTCCAGGGAAAAAATACCACGGTAAATTTTGATCCCGCCGAAGGCATTCTGGATAACGACAAAGTATTTCTATTGTCGGCGGAAGAGGTAAACAATCCCGAATACGGATTCACTGGTGACGAATCGCGAATTGCAACGTTTAACGGCGTGGACAGCAATTGGTGGCTGCGCTCGCCCCATGATTATAAATTTCCCCTGGACGTGGGATTCGTGTTCGCCAACGGCTGGCAGGCGGATTTGTACGTCAATGGGTTTTCCATGCTCCACACGCCTTATACCGCACGCCTGGCATTGAACCTCGATGCCTCGCAGATTTTATTCGCCACTTCCGTGGACGCGGGTTCCGAGATGGAAACGGAAGCCGGCACGCTAGAAGAAGTCGCCACAAAAGAAACGTCCCAATGGAAGCTGACCATCAAGGACAAAAATCGCAATGAATTTCAGGCCACCCGTATTTTTCACTTGTTTGGTTTTTGCGCAATACATTTCGAAGGAGCAAAATCCGGTGAAAACGAGCGTGTATCCGCCATCATAGTCAACGGTAACGGCGAAATCACGTATTACGGAACCGTCGCCAAGGACAAGGCGGATGGATTCCTGCTCATGAATTTGAAAGACAAATATAACGATGGTGACATGCTATACTTGTTTTCGGAAAATGAAACCGACGGCGCATCCACAAATTATGCGAGCGATTTGCGCAAAGTGTTGTAATACCTATTGTTTTTTCCCGGCAATCAAGATATAATTTTCATTATACGGTTTGTTTGTCATGGACTCTATGGCGAACGCCAACCATTTTTGTTCAGAAAGGAAGTTATATCATCATGAAAAAAATTACCAGCTTTACCGTGGATCACATCAGACTGATACCCGGCATCTACGTGTCCCGCAAAGATTTTGCCGGCGACACGCCCGTCACGACCTTTGACATCCGCATCACGAGCCCGAATGATGAGCCGGTGATGAACACCGCGGAAATACATACCATCGAGCATCTTGGCGCGACCTTCCTTAGAAACCATGTTGCCTGGCAGGACAAGGTTCTCTATTTCGGCCCGATGGGCTGCCGCACCGGATTTTATTTGCTGCTCACCGGTGACTATGAGTCTAAGGACATCGTACCTCTGATGAAGGAAATGTTTGAATTCATCGCGTCTTTCGAAGGCGAAGTTCCCGGTGCCTGCGCCATGGACTGCGGAAATTATCTTGACATGAACCTGCCGATGGCAAAATACGTCGCCGCCAAATTCTGCCGCGAGGTATTGGATGACATCACGGAAGAACGACTGCACTATCCGGTATAAGTACTCTATCATAGTGTTTCCGACAAAATCATTAGGGCTGCCAGAAAAATCCTTGTTTCTTGGCAGCCCTTGAATATTTCTCCCTACTTTTTCAACACTTTCCTGCGGATGTAGCGATACGTCGCCTCCTCCCCGCGCTCCGAAAGCATGCGTAAAAGCCCCTCTAACAGTCTCTTCGTTTCCGGGTGCATGACGTACATTTCCGTCCCGCCCCGCTCATAATAGGCAAGCGGGTCCGAGTCCTTGTACGCCGCCCCGTTGTAGACCTTGCATGCGGCGATGCGATCCAAAAACATTTCCACCACGTAATTGGCGGGCATCGGCATTCCTTCCAGACCTTTTCCCTTGTTCAGTCCATAATCAATCCAATATTCATAATGGTGCTTGTTCCTGCCCTTATGATGCAACCATGCCGAAGAATACCCTATGGCCTCACGCTCCGCGTTATTCGGACTGCGGTTTCCCTGATAATATTTGCACCCGATATGGAACTCCGTCCAGCCATATTTTGACAAGTCATGCAAAAGCCCCTGCTTATACAAGCCCACTTTAAAGCATTCTCTCATGACAAGCATTTTATGTTTCGTTATCGTACGAAAATGTCCTATTATATTCATCTTGACAACATTCCCTTTTCTATCATCCAAGTGGTTTTGCTTCATTAATAGGAAACGAAAAAATGCAAGGATTTTTACGTTTGCCATATACTCACAGCCAATGAAATCTACCGTGAATCAGCACACCAGCATCACAATGCTTCGCTCCGACAGTTTGAGCATTTTTTGATTTTCCGCCAAGCCGTCTTCTGTCTTTGCCGCGGACTTGATTGAAATTTCACTCCCGTCGGCTTTGTCCGCATCCTTATCTTTCGACTTTCCTATTTCTTCCTCTGGCGTTTTGTCTCCCGGCTTACCCGCGGCCGCCGTGTCAAGCGCCACGTGCCACTTCTTCTTTTTGGGCAATGCCGGTATGGCAAACTCGTGCTCCAGCCAATGCATGTTATACGCGATATAACAACAATCGCCCGCCTTTTCCCCGTCACAGAACAGTGCGCCCAACTGCCTGCTCCACACCTCCATCGGCGCCCTCCAGGCACTTTCTCCATGGTAGGACACGTCAGGAAGGCCGCAGGCCGTCTTATCCATGCCAGAAAGCGGTCTGGCCTTATGCAGGGAAGGATGTGCCTTGCGCAGCGCAATCAATTCCTTGACATAACGGAACAAGCCATCATTTTTTTTCAGCTTATCCCAGTTCAGCCACGCGACCTCATTATCCTGACAATATACGTTATTATTTCCCTTCTGCGTATGTCCCATCTCGTCCCCCGCCAAAATGCACGGCGTTCCTTGCGACATCAACAATAGGAAAAACGCATTGCGTACTTGTTTTTTACGCAACTCTACGATCGCACGCTTTCGGCTGGGACCCTCCGCGCCGCAATTCCAACTATAATTGTACTCCGGCCCGTCCTGATTGCGTTCACCGTTCGCCTCGTTATGCTTCGCGTCATAGGACACGAGATCCTGCATCGTGAACCCCGTATGGGTCGTAATATAATTACACTTTCCATCCTCCACGGTATTATGCTGCAACGCCCACGTCACTTCGCCTATCATCCCCTCGTCCCCTTTTAGGAAACGACGCATGACATTTTGAAAACGATCATCCTTCTGTAATATTTTCACGCCCTTCAATAATGGATCCTGCTTCAGCCCGTCCCACGGCACATGATACGGATTGACCACGAAACCGTCAACGTGATACTCTAACATATAATATTTTAAGCAATCCACCGCGTCCTGCGGCAAAACTCCTTCGTCAAACGGCATTTCCAAAACGACTTCGATGCCCGCCTTGTGACATGCCTTCACCATGTCCTTCAATTCCACGCCGGCGCGCCCGCTTACACTATAGGCGGCTTTCGGGGCAAAATAATACCCTTTCCCATACCCCCAGTAATTTACTTTGTTCGCGAGGTTCTCCTCAAATTCATACACGGGCATACATTGGATCTGATTGATGCCAAGTTCTTTTAAATAGGGAATTTTTTCCACGATTCCCGCAAAGGTTCCTTTGTGCTTCACCTTTGAGGATGAATGCTTCGTAAATCCCCGCACATGCAAACTATATGCAATCACATCATGGTAAGGAAGCCTTAACTGCCTGTCCCCTTCCCAGTCATACTCCGGCAGCGGAATCCGTCCCCGTATCTGATGCTTGGACACGTCCAATTCCTCTCCAAACTTAAGAGAACGGGAGAGCTCCTTTACATAAGAATCCACTACCACCTTTTTTTCTATGCAGAAATTGTATTCATAGCGTTTTGCATCCAAATCCTCCAATGCCAGAAAACGCACTTCCCCCAGTCCCTCTTCCTCCGGCATCTCAAAAACCTTCTCAGGCCTTGTCTCCCCTGCCTTGTACAACAGCAGCTCACAGCTCTTTCCTGCCGGTACGGAAACCGCAAAATTAATTCTGTCATTTACTCTGGTTGCCCCCAACGGTTGCGGGGATCCTTGTACCTTTCTCATATGAATGTCCCGTCCTTTCCCAGACCAGTTGCAAGTCAATCTAATATGTCGTCCAGTTGCTGCCGGCATCCCGGCTCATCATTGCCATCCATTTGTTCCATACAATTCCACGCTTTCATGATTGATAAATATCGTCTCCACCAAGACCTCGCTTGGATGCTCCTCCCCTTTCAACAAGGACATGCACGCCTCCACCGCATTTTGTCCCACCTTAATCGGAGACTGGGCTCCCGTTCCGCAAAGCAGGGAACCTTCCTTGGCAATCTCCGTCTTTATCTGCGGCGATCCGCCTACACTGTAAATATACAAATCCTCTCTTTCCGCCTTCTTTGCCGCGTCTAACACGCCCAGTGCAATCTGGTCTGTCGCACACATCACGGCGTCAATCTGTGGGTATTCCTCCAAAAACGCTTTCATCATTTCCTTCGCCTGCTCTCCATCGCCCGATATCTGCGCACGGGAGAGCACCTCAAATCCTTTATTGGCAATGGCTCTTTCAAAGCCGGTAATCCGTTCATTCATCGAACTAATGGAAGGATTTTCCATGATGAGGATCTTCCCGCCCTCGGGGCACCGCGCAATCAAATCCTCCCCGCAAGAATAACCGGCGTTCTTATTATCCGAACCGATATACGCATCCACCATTTCCATCTCTTTTACCCGCACGTCAAGGTTGATGACCGGAATTTGCGCCTCCTCAAGCATCTTAAGCACTTCCGTGATTTCAGCACCGTCAACCGGAGTCAAAAATACGGCATCCACCCGTTCGTCAATCAACTCCTGCACCTGCTGCCTTTGCAACTCAAAATCAGACTTTGCATCCTTTACAAGCAGCTCCGCCTGTTCTTTCTGCAAAGCTACCAAAAGGGACTTCTCCACGGCCTGAAAATACGGATTGTCCAAATTCATGCAACTATAGCCGAACAAATATCCTTCCCGCTCCGGCTTTTCCTTCTCATCCTCCTCCACGATGGCATTGTCCTCCGGCGTACCGACATTCTTCTTACAGCCGGAAAACATCATGCACACCAAAACAAACGTAACCATAATAGAAATCCATGGGTTCCTTTTCCCGCGCATACCTTCCTCCTTCACGATTGCTTCTCCTCCAACAGTTCCTCCACAAAACGAGAGGGGGCGATTTCCTTCTCATTTTTCAACTTCACATAGGAAATCTTCAACACCTCCTCCGCCCGCGTCATTCCAACGTAGAAAAGCCTGCGTTCTTCTTCCTCCCCCGCTTCACTCAAAGCCTTCTGATAGGGAATATGTCCCTCGTTCGCCTGTATGAGAAACACCGTGTCAAATTCCAATCCCTTGGCCGCGTGCAGTGTCATCAAATGTACCCCGCTGCCGCCCTTTTCCTGCTTTCCCTTCTGCTTCAAGGCATCCGTGTATTCCTCTATGTGGGCAAACCACTCCTCCGCCGTCAAAAAGGGCTTCGCCGCCTCCTCAAGCTCCGACACGACCTCAAACAACGAAGAAACTTCCATCTGCCTGCCCTTGGCGTATTCCCGTAGAAAATCATCATATCCTATCCGCTTGCGCAAATACTGGATGGCCGCATACGGAGCCATTTTCCCCATCATTTTTAAATCCCATTCAAACTGGTCAATCCGATCCATCATCCATTCCTTGTCGAAATAAAACTTTCGCAATTCCTCGAAATCCACGTCTTTCCCCGCTGAAACGCAATCCCTGCCCAGATAACGCTTCGGCCGGTTCATGACCTGCAAAAAATCGCCCCGCGACCGTTCGCCGCCCGCCATGCGCAGATAGGTGCAGAAATCCTTTGCAATAAAGTGCTGGTACATGTTCGGCATGTATTCCCGCATCTGAAACGGGATCTTGCCATCCACAAGCTTTTCCGACAATGCCCGCGCATCCGTGTGGATCCGATACAAGACCGCGATTTTTTCCGGCTTGGTTCCCTCTCCAATCCGCGCGGCAATCTCCCTTGCCACGTACTCCGCCTCCTCCGCGGAATCCTTTGTCTCCTGCACATGGATGCTGGCGCCATTGCCCTTTTTGGCTTGTATCGCCTTCGCAAAACGTACTTTGTTGTGTCCAATCACCTTCAAGGCATTGCGCACGATATTGGCTCCCGAGCGGTAATTGACGTCCAACAAAATCTCCTTCGCCTGCGGGAACTCTTCTTTAAATTGAAACATCAACTTTGCATTGGCACCGCGAAATCCATAAATCGCCTGATCGTCATCGCCCACCGCGAACAGATTATTCTCCGGTGCCGCCAACATCTTGATCACGTCATATTGCACCTGATTGATGTCCTGAAACTCATCAATCAAAATATAGCGAAATTTCTTCTGCCAGGCCGCAAGCGCGTCCGGCTTTTTTATAAACAACTCATAACAGAGCACTAGCATATCGTCAAAATCTATTTTTCTCAATTGCTTGCGCCCCGTCTCATATTCCTCATAAATCTTTTGAAAACAATCCGTCCGGCAACACTTCGGCTGATATGTTTTCAAATCCATTCGATTATTTTTGACGATGCTGATTTCACCAATCACCTGGCGAATGAAATCCTCCCCGTCCTCAATTTCCATTTCTTCCTGATGGCTGACAATCTGGTTTAAAAGCCGGTATTTTTCCTCTTCCGAAAAAATGTTTTGCGGCCCCAGCCGATAGGCCCATTTCAAAATTCCATAATAAATACCGTGAAACGTTCCCGCCGTCACCGGAAGGCTTTTTCCCTCCATCAGTGCTTTCAGCCTTAGCTTCATCTCTGCGGCCGCATACTTCGTAAACGTAATAATCAAGATTTCTTCCGGCCGCACTTTCCGCTTTTCAACCAAATATTGAATTCGATTCACGATGGTCAACGTCTTGCCGGAGCCAGGCCCCGCCAATACGAGGCAAGGCCCCTCTCCGTGCATGATTGCTTGGCTTTGCGCCCGGCTAAATCCCATTCTGCACTCCTTAACAAACTCACTTGTCCAAACTACTTGTCCTTTACGCCAAGCACCCTTCCAATTTCTCAATCGCCTTCCGAATTCTCGCCAGAGATTCCTCTTTTCCCAACACGTCCATAATCTCGGTCGCGCCGCCCGGCGTGTTCTGCTTTCCGGAAACCGCCGTGCGAAGGGGCCACATCACGTAACCAATCTTATAGCCCTTCTCCCCGGCATAAGCCTTCAAAACTTCAAACAGCGCGTCATTGCCAAACTCCTCCTGCACCTCCAAAACCGGAAGCACCTCCTTAAGGAGTGCCAATGACTTCTCGGCATCCGTCTTCATCTTCTTGTGCGTATACATGGAAATGTCGTACTCCGGCACTTCTTCGAAAAAGTCAACCTGTTCCTTAATGTCAGGCAGCACCTCGATACGGGTTCTTACTAGCTCGGCAATCTTCGCCACGTCAAAATCCTTCGTCACCACTTCTTTGATATAGGGCTTCGCCATCTCGCAGAAACGTTCCGGCTCCATCGCCTTAAAATATTCCCCGTTCATCCACTTTAGCTTGACGGTGTCAAACACGGCCGGGGATTTGCTCATATGACGGTAGTCAAACGCCTCTACCAACTCTTCCAGACTAAAAATCTCCCGGTTATCGTCCGGGCACCATCCAAGAAGTGCCACGAAATTGACAATGGCTTCGGACACGAAGCCCTGCTCCAGCAAATCCTCATAGGAAGAATGCCCGCAACGTTTACTCAATTTCTTATGGTTTTCATCCGTAATCAACGGACAGTGCACGTATACTGGCACCTTCCAGCCGAACGCCTCATACAAGCGGTTATATTTCGGCGCGGAAGAAAGATACTCGTTCCCGCGCACGACATGCGTAATCTCCATCAAATGGTCATCGATGACATTGGCAAAATTATACGTCGGATATCCGTCGGACTTAATCAAAATCATGTCATCCAGTTCTTCATTTGGCACGGTAATGTCCCCGTAAATCTCGTCATGGAAGGTCGTCGTCCCCTCGTTTGGCACGTTGAGACGGATAACCCACGGCTTGCCCTCTTTTAAGTTCGCCTCGACCTCCTCCTTGGAAAGTCCCAGACAATGCTTGTCATAGTTGACGATTTCCGTCCCGTCGGACGAGACCGAAGTCTTAAGCGAAGCCAGACGCTCCTTGTCACAGAAACAATAATACGCGTCTCCTTGCTCCACGAGTTGCTTCGCATACTTCAAATACAGTCCCGAAGCCGTCCGCTCGCTCTGCACGTAAGGACCGTATCCTCCGTCCTTGTCCGGGCCTTCGTCATGCACAAGCCCCGTCTTTTCCATCGTCCGATAAATAATGTCGAGGGCCTCCGCCACAAACCGCTCCTGGTCGGTATCCTCCACGCGGAGAATGAAATCCCCGCCCGCATGCCTGGCAATCAGGTAGGCGTAAAGTGCCGTCCTCAAATTTCCCACATGCATCCTGCCGGTGGGACTCGGCGCAAATCTCGTTCTAACTTTGTTCATGTCTTCTATCTCCATATTTTATTTAAGGAAGTTCTTTTCGCTACACATTTATTTCGGCTTTTTCACCGAGTACGTCCTCATTCTCTTTGAGAACCGGATAAATCACATTCTTCAAATATGCCTCCACCTGCTCCTTTGCCCGGCCGACGTACCTTGCCGGATCCATCGTCTTTTGCAAATCCTCGAGGCTTAAATTAAACGCCGGGTCCGCGGCAATCAATTCCAAAAGGTTGTTGTCCAGCCCCTTTTCTTTTACATTCCGTCCGGCCTCCATCGAAAGCTCGCGGATGCGCTCGTGCAGCTCCTGCCTGTCCCCGCCCGCCTTCACGGCATCCATCATGATATTTTCCGTCGCCATGAACGGCAATTCCGACATCAGCCGCTTCTCAATCACCTTCGGGTATACGACCAGCCCGTCCACGACATTCAGGCACAAATCCAAAATTCCGTCAATCGCCAAAAATCCTTCCGGCACGCTTAAGCGCTTGTTCGCCGAATCGTCCAGCGTCCGCTCAAACCACTGGGTCGCGGAAGTGATGGCCGGATTGAGCGCGTCAATCATCACGTAACGCGACAACGAAGCGATACGCTCGCTGCGCATCGGGTTTCTCTTGTACGCCATCGCCGAAGAACCAATCTGCGTCTTTTCAAACGGCTCCTCCACCTCTTTCAAATGCTGCAGCAAACGGATGTCATTGGAAAATTTGTGCGCGCTGGCGGCGATTCCGGCCAGAACGTTTAACACCCGGGTATCCACCTTTCTGGAATAGGTCTGCCCCGATACCGGGTAGCAGGCCTCAAATCCCATCTTCTTTGCAATCATCGGGTCAATCTTGTCTATCGTCTCCTGATCCCCGTCAAAAAGCTCCAAAAAGCTTGCCTGCGTCCCCGTCGTCCCCTTCGAGCCAAGAAGCTTCAAACTGCCAAGTACGTACTCGACATCCTCCAAGTCCATGGCAAACTCCTGTATCCAAAGTGTCGCCCGCTTTCCCACGGTCGTCGGCTGCGCGGGCTGGAAATGCGTAAACGCCAGCGTCGGCTGTGCCTTATACTCCTCCGCGAACTTGGCCAGTTCCGCAATCACGTTGACCAACTTGCGATGTACGAGCCGCAACGCCTCGGCCATGATAATCATGTCGGTGTTGTCACCCACGTAGCAAGAGGTCGCGCCAAGATGAATGATGCCCTTTGCCTTGGGACACTGCACGCCATATGCGTAGACATGGGACATC
>CATLEQ010000072.1 GCA_949915905.1 uncultured Lachnospiraceae bacterium
GGTCAACACATTTCTGCAAAATAACTTAAATATCGCGGAAACCGCCAGGCAGCTTCACATGCACCGCAACACTTTGATTTACCGCATCAACCAGGTTCAGAAACAAACCAATCTGGACTTGCGCAATTTCGAAGATGCCATGCAATTTAAAATTGCCACCATGATTTTAAACCGAATGAATGCTAATGAATAAGAAAGAAAGGATGTCAGATTATGAATGATACTTTTTTTGAACAACTCATCAAACGTAACTCCCCCGCCTATGCGTGGCCCGTCAGGATTTTAGTCATTTTCGGCATACTTGCCATATTTTTTGTCGGGACGCCGATTATCGGCGGAATCGCCTTTATTCTGGCGGTAGGCTTGGCCTTTTTGGCGTATTACCTTATTTTCCCAAGGCTGAATGTTGAATATGAATATGCGGTCGCCAATCACGACATGGAGATTTCGGCCATTTACAACAAGTCATCCCGCAAAGAAAAATTCAACTTCGACATCCGCGAGGTGGATTTCATCGCGCCGAAAAGCTCGCCGAAGTTTTATAATGCCCGTTCCATGAAGGTGTATGATTTCACTTCCGGCGCGGGTGATGCCAATGTTTACGGAATCGTCACTGCCGTCGGCTCCCAAAAAGTATGTCTCTATCTGGAGCCGGACGAAAGGATCGTGAAGGTGCTCAAAGATTGGGCCGGGCCAAAGATGGATATAAAATAAGGCAGAAAGAGCGTGCGATTTCTCCCGCACGCTCTTTTTATGCACACGGGCACCCAAAGGAAACATGTCAACTAGAGCTGACAAATGCCCGGCGCACGAGTAGGGAAGATAACTCTTCTCTACTCAATTGTCACTCATTCCGCCTACACTACCTCTGCCAACTCGCTGAAGTTTTTCAATGGATATGTGACTTTTTTATGCGTGGCCGCTTCCCCGATGCCTGCACTGGCGAAGCCGCCCGCCACCGCCGCGTCGATTCCGGCCAGCGCGTCCTCCACCACCAGGCATTCGCCTGGCTCAAATCCCAAATATTCTGCCGCCTTTAAAAACACCTCCGGGTCCGGCTTGGAGTGCGTGATATTCGTGCCATCGCTAATTGCGTCGAAATAATCCGCCAATCCAATCCGTGACAAAATGAGCTTCGCATTTTTACTGGAAGAACCTATGGCCAGCTTTAAATTTTTTTCTTTCAGCTTTTCCAACGTGGTTTTTACTTCCTCCGACAAATCCTCCGTCGTCATTTTGCCAAGCAATTCCCGGTAACGGTCATTTTTCCACTCTGCAAGCCGCTCTTTTTCCTCTTTGGTATACTGCTTTTCACTTCGTTCCAATATAATGTCAAGGCTTGCCATCCGGCTGACCCCGCGCAGACGGTTATTGATTTTCTCATCGAAATACACGCCAATATCGTCGGCCATTTCCTTCCACGCCTGATAATGATAGCGATCCGTGAAACAAATCACGCCGTCCAAATCAAAGATAACTCCCTTATACACCATTTTCTTCTCCTTTCCGTTTTCGCACAAACATACACCTCTTTCCCTACCGCCGTCGCCGATATTTTCCCATGCCGCCGCCGATTTGTCAAGACTTCCTTTTACAGCATTATCGTGAGCGCGTCCCTGCCCAGCACGCACGCCTTCCCTGCCGCCTCCAGCTCCACGTCCGACGTCCCGGTCAGATTTTCAATCCGAAGCGTATCTTTTGTAACTTCCACTGCCAGCTTCTGCCCTTTCCAGATCATCGTGTAGGAAAGCTTGTTCCACGCTTCCGGCAGTGACGGGTTCACGCGTAATTTTCCATCCAACATGTGCACGCCGCCAAACCCGTAAACGACGCATTCCCACACGCCACCAAAGGATGCCGCGTGGATGCCCGCATTCGAACATCCCATGAAGGAACCGAGGTCAATCATCGCCGCCTGCTTGAACAAGTCATACGCCAGCTTCTTCTCGCCCATGTCGGATGCCAGCACAGAATGCATGGACAACGACAGCGAGGAATCATGCAGCGTCCGTTTCTCATAATAACTCCAGGAGGCTTTTTTCACCTCCGGCGGGAACGCGTCCTCCATCAAGAAAAACAGTACCAGACAATCGGCCTGCTTGGACACCTGAATCTGGTTAATCTGTTCCAGGTTGTAATCCCTCGTGATACCGCCCACATGCTCCTGCTCGCGGTATTTCGTAAGGTCAATGTCACGGCAGCTTAAATACCTGTCATCCTGCGGAAGCACATTTTCCGCGTTTTGCACCGGAAGAAACAGATTCGCGCACCCGTCCTCCCACTGTGCATACGCCGTTTCAAGGTTCAGCTTGTTATCCAGCCGGGCAAAAATTTCCGGCTTTTCTTCCTTGAGCAGGTGATAATATTCCATCGCCTTCTTCATATTCCAATGCGCCATGTAATTGGTAAACGCGTTGTCATTGACATGCTCGCGGTACTCGTCCGGCCCCACCACGTCATTGACATGGTATTTTCCGTCGTCCCCGTTTTTCTCCAGCCTCGATGCCCAGAATATGGCCGTGTCCATCACCAATTCATACCCATATTTTTCCATAAAGTCCGTATCGCCGGTATCCTTCGCCGGACAACCCCTTAGCCCCGATGTTCATCCGGTTGTCATGCGCCGGCACCATGAGCCGTAAATGATACTGCGCAAAATGAATGGCAAAATTATCCATATCGGAGCCGTCGATCTGAATCGGTGCCTTCTCCCACACTTCTTTTTTCCACGCTTCGGCAGACTCCTTTGCCAATGCGTCATATCCCAGATTCAGTTCATCCTTGCACGCCGCCAGCGAAAGTTCCTGCATCACGGACACGCTTTTTCCTTCCAAATCCTTGTCCCGTCCGGTATGGACGTTGGAGCATTTTTCGATGACCAGCGTCTGTCCCGCCTTGACTTCCAGCTCATAACCGCCGTACACCTTGCGGCGATCCATGAACACCTCCGCGTCCTGCGAAAGCAATGCGCCGTCCAGAGTCAGCTTGTGCCCCGTCGTAATGATACCCGGGGGACCTTGATGTCGTACCCCAGCGGATTTTCCAGGTGATTTGTCTTCATACCCGTTATCTTCATAAGGCTGATTCCTCCTATTTTTCTCTCTATGCCCTTCCGGGCATCCTGCACTGCACACCCCGCAGGACAACTCCGCGCGGCCGCCAAATTTAAAACTCGGCTCCCCAAATCTTGCAGAACGGATCTACCGGGTTAATCCCCTTAAATTCCGACCTGCCCATAATCTTTTCCACCACCTGGTCCACCACTTCCTCGTTCGGCGTGTATGCGTTGATAAAGGTCTTGATCATCGGCGCGTCCACCAAATGGTACGGATTGGCGATGGAAATAAACAACGCCGGTACGTCATTTAAAAACCACGGCGCGTCAGCCGCCATCAGATGCACCCAGTCAATTCTCCGCACCGACTGGTTGCTGGCCGTGTCGATGCACGCCACATAAACCGCCAAATCGAACTTGCCCTTGATATCGGCCACGCCGCCCTCGAACATCTCATAAAAGTCCGGCTTTGCATAATCAAACAGCGTCACCTCGAAGCCTTCCTTCTCCAGCTTTTCCTTCACCGTTCCAATCGCCCCGTCGCCGTCCTTGAATCCGCCGCCCACGCGGTCTTCCAAAAGATAAAGGCGAATCCTCTTATATTTTTCCGGTGAAATCGGAAGCAGGTTCTGCGTGTCCTTTACCAGCGTGACGCTCTCGTTTGCACACGCCTTCGTCCATTCTTTATGCTCCTCGCACGCCACGTCCTGCAATGCATCCGCACCCGGCACCAGCGTTCCCGCCGCCTTCTGACCCGGCAGTCCCATGGCCGCCTTCATGGCCAGAATCCGCACAACGGCCTCGTCAACCCGCTCCATCGTAAGTCTGCCGTCCGCGATGGCATCACGCACGAACTGGTAATCCTCGCGAATGTCCTTGTTAAACAAAATCATGTCACAACCCGCCGCGAGCGCGGCCGGAACCGCCTCCGAATTGATGACGACGCTTCCACCGTTTTCTGCATCATGCTCCGGAAAAGCACCTTCAATACGACATTTTTTTCGCTCATGTCGCAGAAAAACCTATTGTCCTACTTTTTCCGTACCATTTTGCAAGGGGATTCCCACTCGAACTACCTCTTGTTTTATTCGGATGAAATCAAGTGGCTGAAAAACATCATCCGAAACGCCATGGGAGAATGCTATAAGCGGGACAATTTCAGCAATCAAAATGCCATCAACTGGATTCACCTTTTCTTTTCACATCTTTTGCGTAACTATGGAAAGACCATCCAGTTTTACAATTATCAGATGGGCACGGACTTTTCGCTGATCTTGCAGTATATACAAAATAATTACCAGACGCTGACACTCTCCTCCCTGGCCGAGTTTTTCCACTATAGCGAGCCGCACCTAAGCACGCTGATCAAGCAGAACACCGGCTGCAGCTTTACCACGCTGATCAAACAGCTCCGCCTGACCGATGCCATCTCCTATCTGATAAACACGAACATGAAGATCAGTGAAATCGCGGAATGCGTCGGATATAATTCTGCCGACCATTTCTCCCGCGTATTTCGCTCCTCCCACAATATGTCGCCGCAGGAGTATCGTAAAAAGCACCGCAGCCAGGAGGATTTGTTTTTGCCGTTCGACGGCCAGATACAAGCTTAGCTTTGCAGGGTGTGAGTGTCTTGTCCTATTGATATTTAGCAAAACGGGACAAGACACTAGACTTACCTTATTTCAAATTTGGCAAAGTCGAGCACCCCTTCCAATACGCGGAAGTACACCGCATGACTTCCCAACGGCAATTCCCCATCCAGCATAATGTCCACATTTTCCCATTGTTTTGCATCCACCGTGACGCTCCCGAGGATACGCCCCTCCGGGACATCCACGCAGATTCCTATCGTCCCCTTTCCCCGCACGGAAACGATGACCTTTGTCTCATCCCCGTCAAACGCCAGATACTTAAACCCGCAAACGGCTCCTTCCCTTAAGTTGCACACGTAAGGCCGAATCCCTTTCTCCCCGGTTTTTTCCGGTTCCTCCGTGATATAAGGCATTTCCTCCGGCAATACAAGCGCACCGCCGTCCGGGCCGGTCATGATGACGGTTCCCACCTTCTCCCGCTCCTTTTCCGTCAAATGGCATGCGATATAAGTCGGATATTCCCCCTTTGCCGGGAGCGGCCCGCCGTTTAACCCGCAGCTCGTCATCTCCACCTGCGGGATGGTGCCGTCCTTTTTCATCACGACCTTTTCTGCCACGCCCTGTCTGGAAAATGCCGTCCCGTGCGTATGGCGGTGTCCGAAAATATAGTAATCGTCCCCGACTTGTACCAGGCCGCCATGGTTATTTCCCGTATAATTGACCGCCATTTCATTTCCCTGATATCCAATGTCTCCATTGGAATGAATCACGCCTTTATATTCAAACGGCCCCTCCGGGGTCTTGGCCATTCCATAGCATAATTCGTGTCCCTGCAGACTGGAATATACCAGGTAATACCACTCCCCATAATGGCGGATGCTGGAAGCCTCAAAAAACGGATGCTCCGCAAAAGACGTTCCTGCGGCCGTGTCGCACCCGTTGGCCACGCAGACCGGCTCGCTGACAATCGTATGCATGTCATCCGACAAACGCACCATCATCGAACCCGGAATGTCCAACTCTTCCATGCCGGGAAAACGTGCCGGCGGGCAAAAACCATAATACAGATAATTTCCGCCTTCCTCGCATAAAATCGCCGGGTCAAACCAACGCCCCACGTTCGGCCTGCTTCCATCCTCCCTCGTCACGAAATCCAAAAATTCATAGTTTCCCGCCGGAGTGTCGCATACCGCCACGGAAATGATATTTGTAAAATCCAGGGAATAATACAAGTAATACCTGCCATCTGGCCCCTTTGCCACGTCCGGCGCATAAAGCAAATGCGCCGCCCCGGTGGAAAACGCATCGTCATACTCCGGGATTTCCTTGTCATAAGATGCTCCGTTGATGGGATCCTGGCACTTTTTATAAATCACGCCTTCATATCTCCAATTCCCCAAATCCTCCGCCGGGGCACTCCAGCAGACGTAATCCTCCACACAGAACGCGCCGCTTCCCGCCTTGTCATGACTCCCGTATATGTATACCCTGCCGTCAAACAAATGCGGCTCTCCGTCCGGCACGTTTTCCCAATACGGTAAATACGGATTCAAACCTAATTTCTTCATTTTTATCGCTCCCTTCCTATTAAAAAAGAGGATTCCGCCAGATTTTCACGTCTGCAGAATCCCCCTTTTGTTTCGCCATTACTCTGCCGTCACACGCTCCGCCGCCATTTTCTCTTTCATCTTGGCAATCTCCGGGAAGAACTTCTTCAACGGATAGAATACCATCAACAAAATGATGACTGCCGATACCACGGCCGGAATGGCAAACCTTACGACATTACATCCTACCATTGCGGATGCGGGCTGATCCAATCCCAAGGTCGCGTCAAATCCAAGCATTGCCAAAACCGCCAGCATACCGGAATTTACAATCGTATTGCCGCACTTCTGGGCAAATCCTTTTACGGACGAGATGATGCCGTTCATCTGCTTGCCTTCTTTTAGCTGGATAAAGTCTATCGTGTCGTTTACAAGGACGTTTACCAAAGCATTTACCATGGCTCCCACCGCCGTTGCGATGAAGGACAATACGCAGCAATATGTGAAGTTCATCTGTCCTGTAAAGAACAACAGCACATAGCAGATTACCGTGGCAATTTGCGTAACGATGATCGCGCGGTAGCCGGTCTTGAAGAATTTCAGTGCCAGCGGCATCAAGAATACCATGGAAATCAAGGCTCCCATCGAAACGAATCCCATATACGTGGAAATCGTACCGCCAACTGTCTCACCGATTACTTTCCCGATCTCAGCCTCTGCTATTTCCGCCATGTTAAGAGCCGCAACTCTCTTCGGCGCGTAAATGTACTGCGCATAGTACACGGAAGAAGAGAACATAAAGCCGTAGCTGACGGATGCCAAACACCATGTCAGCATGACCGGAAATACTTCTTTGTGGCGGAACACGTAGCTCAACTGTTTGAACACGCTCTCGCCTTTTTCTTTCTCGATCAGATACTTTTCCTTGCCGGTCGCAAACAGTCCCCAGAAGGAGATGATGGCCAAAACGCCGTAAATAATCATCAGGTTTCTGTAGTTGCCAAATATTTCTACCAATTGCGGCGTAAATGTAGAGGCAATCGTGAATGCCAACGCGCACACGCCCGCGCCCTTCGCGATAATGTCATTACGCACGCCGTCATTTAACGTGGCCGCCGGAAGGATGGCCATCTGCGGCATCGTATAGGCGGTAACCGTCATGCCGTATCCAATGTAGACGATCAACACGTAAGCAAATTTCGCACCCGCGCTCTCAAATCCCGGATTCGTAAACAATAGAATGGAAAAGATTAACAATAACACCGGTGTGAACGTGAACCAGAAGCGGTAACGCCCCCATCTCGTCTTCGTATTGTCACAAATCACGCCCATCATCGGATCGTTAATCGCGTCCCACAAGCTGGCAATCAGCATGACCACGGACAAGCTTGCCGCCGTGATGCCAATCTGCTCTTGCGCATAAATGGAAAAATAACTGCCGATTGTCGCCGCAATCGCCATCGCACCGCCGTTCACAGAGGTTGCATGGAACCATTTGAACGAGGTGCTTACTTCTTTTTTCGTAGAACTCGTGCTCATATTTCTTCACTCCTTTTTTTATTTTCCGCGGGTACGCCCCCCGCAAATCGTGTACTTATCATAACGAATCCCACGCATAACGGGAACGTTATTTTTTCATGGATACCCGACATTTTTTCTGCTTCGTGCATTTCTTTTTCCTTCAGTTCGCGCTCCATTTTCCTGCACTGCAGCTCCTTGCTCTTTTTCCGCATGAAAATGGCAACAACGATGCTCACCGCGCCCATCCCCAGTTCCATGAGAATCTTCGTGTTGCGTATGCCCGACGTAATCAGGAAAAAGCCCGCGATAAACAGCATCGGCCAGCTTCCCCAGCGGTAGCTCTCCACCAGTTCCTGCCTGGATTCGTCATGCATCGCCTTCCATTCGTCATAATCCATGCCGAACTGCTGCTTTTCCTCTTCCGTCAATTCCTCGCCGCTTAAAATCCTCTCCCGCTCTTTCCAGTCAATTTTCTTCATGGCAGACCGATACCTCCAGACATTCTTTTGAATTAGGCCCGACATAGAACACGAATTCGCCAGGCTCCACCTTCTCTTCCAGCGTCATCTTCTTTAAAAGCTCTTGTATCTGTTTTTCATACTTTCCCATTTTAAACCGCCTCTCTCTCCTTTTCCAATTCTATCGTTTTCTCTTTCAGACCTTCTCCCGACACCGTCGCCGTGGCCTTGCCCTCTCCCGTCCATTTCAGGATGGCCAGTGCGTGCCCTTCTCCCGATACCGTGTCCGCATGCCCATAACCATTTTTATGGAGCGCGCCAAATCCGCCAAAGGCTAAAAGCTCGGCCGGGCCGTCCACCTTGATGGACAACCGCGATGCCTCGTCCGCCACGAGAAGCCCCTCCTCGTCCACGATGTCCACATTGACAAAGGCCAATGTGCCATAGCTTTCTGCCGACAATGCAACCGATGCCGCTTTTTGACACGTCCGAAGCGACGTGCGCCCTATCTCGACCCCATTTTCATAGGCAACCGCCGTCAATTCGCCCGCCTCGTACACCGTGTCAAACTGCGTCTCATATCCGGTTTCTTTCCCGCATGCCTGTATGCCCAGCGATTTTCCATTCAAAAACAGCTCCACCTGGTCGCCGCCGCCATATATCTGAATCATGATGGGCTTCCCTTCCCATCCCTCGTAGGAATAATGGAACGTACAATCCGTGTAACGCCACGGTCCGAAGTTGCGCGGTATTCCATAATTTGCCGGATTTTGCACCGCGATACACGGTTTCTTTGTCAGGCCGTACACCAATTCCCGGTAATACGACACCGGCCTTCGATTTCCCGTAATCGAAATATCCCCCGCCGGGTTCATAAGGTCGGGATACAGCGGGGACACCTCTCCCAGGTAATCCCAGCCCGTCCATGTGAAATCACCGATTACCGCCGGGCATTTCAAAATCGTTCCCCAGTTTTCCGCAATCTGCTTCGGATACGTCTCCGTTCCCACCATCACGCGGTCGGCATATTTCTCCGCGTCCATCAGATAACGCGAGGTCATGTAATTGTATCCGATAATGTCCATCGTCGTTTCCAGCTTTTCCAGTATCCCGCTCAAAATCGGATGCGCCACGATGCCCGGCATGTCCGTCTCCATCGCCGCCATAAACACGTTGACATCACCTTTTTGCGTGTCCGCCTTTCCCCCGGTAATGTCATCGACGATGGCCGCAAGAGCGTCCCCCGCCGCGAACGCCCCGTTGATACCGTTCGTCGTAAAGCGCGTGGCATCCAGTTCATGGAACTTGTCGCCAAGCATCCGGCTCGTCTCAAATCCCTTTTCCGTACAAATCTCAAAAATCTCATTGCCCGTAGAATACATGATTACGGATGGATGGTTGTAATCCGCCTCCACCATGTGCCGAATGTCGCTTTCCCAGCTCCGTTCAAAATCAATTGCGTAATCATAACTCACCTTGCTCTTGTTCCACACGTCCACGAGCTCATCCATGACATAAACGCCAAGCTTGTCACATGCCCGCAAAAGTGCCTGTGATGCCGGATTGTGCGCACTGCGAACCGCATTGAACCCGGCCTCCTTCAATCTCTTTACACGCCAGAACTCATAGTCGTCATACGTGGCCGCCCCCAGAAGTCCCTGGTCATGATGAATGCATGCGCCCCTAAGCTTCACGGTTTTCCCATTGACACGCAATCCGTGCCTGCTGTCCGCCGAAAGCGTCCGGATGCCCGAAATGATTTCTGCCTTGTCAAGTTCCTCTTCTCCGGCAAAAATCGTAAATTCGACCGTATAGAGCTCCGGCTGAAATTCATCCCACAGCTTCGCCCCTTCAATATAAATGTTCTTGCGAAATTCCAGCGTCTGTCGACTCCTCATCCTCACGGTATACCGGTTATTTACGACAACGTCACCACTTCCGTCCTTTATCACGATGGCCACCTGATAGGTGTCGGCCTTAAGACCGTCATTTTGTATCTTCGCGGATATCCGCACGAGCGCGCCGTCCTCTTCCGTCTCAAGCGTCGTCAACCGCAGGTCGTATGGCTTTACATAAACCTCCCCGCCATGGATCAGGTAAACGTCGCGGTAAATGCCTGCCCCGCTGTACCAACGGCTACTCCTCGTTCCGCATTTTACCGCCACCAAAACCTCGTTTTCTTCCCCATATTTTAAATAGTCTCCGATATTCACCGTAAAATCCGTATAGCCGTAGGCACTCCCGCCCACCTTGGACTGATTTACAAACACAGAACCGTTACAGTAGATTCCTTCAAACTGCAGCATGATCCGCCCGCCCCGGTACTCTTCCGGGATAAAAAATCGTTTGTAATACTTATATTCCCCCGCATCAATATTTCCCGTATATCCGCCGTTTACGGCACCTTGCTTCTGCTCCTCGTGAAACATCGCGTCATATGGAAGCGTGACCTCCTTCGCGTCGTCCGGCACCCGGAACACAAGCTCGAACAGATCCAAATCCTTCCACACCTTCCAACCGTCATTAAACTTCTCCTTCTTCATTTTTTGCACGTCCCCTTTTCATGTCGTTTTCTTTATTTTAACTGATAATGCACAAAAAGAGCACCGCACTATTTATCCAATTTACGATGTTTTTTACGATTTGCAATGCTAATTTTCTTTTTTTATTGCCAGAATCAATCCCAGGCGATATAATGAAAATAGAAATTGTTCATGGGGGAAGAAAGGCCAGTGAATATTATGGGCGGAACCGTAATTGAAACAGAATCCGAGAAATTAATACGTCGAGGTATTAGCCAAGGCATTAGCCAAGGGAAGATACAAATGATTATTGAAATGGGGCAAGAAGACGGCCTTGATAATACAACGATTTTGAAGCGTCTACAAGATAAGGTTGGCTTGTCTTTGGACAAAGCGACTGCCTATCTAAAGCAATATGGGAAGAATGTTTAGTACAATGGGGCTGTCGGGAAATAGATGAATCCAAATAGGGGCTGGTGTGACTCATATGAGTCACACCAGCCCCTTGAAATTTTTCGTCACTTTGCAATTCCTTTCCCGACAACATACACTCCCACGAGCATTTCAACAATGGACATTCCCAAAAACAGATCTGCAAAAAAGTCTCTTACGGCAGAGCCGTCCAATGTTTGAGCAATCGCCAGCATGGCAATGCCCATGACAATCAATAACATTCCATGCAATGTATTTTTTTGCCGTTCCAACTCTTGCACGCGCCGCAACAGTTCCAACGTCTGTTCCTCGTCATATGTACGAATACTTTCTTTTTCCTCTTCGCCATCCATCAACTCGGAAATCGTAATTTCCAATACCTCGCACAAATTTTTGATGACACTGTAATCCGGCATGCACTTTCCCGTTTCCCACTTTGATACGGTCTTATTGGATATGTTAAGTTGCTCCGCCAACTGCTCCTGCGTCAGATTTTTCTCTTTCCTTTTTAATGCAATAAACTTTCCTATGGACAATTGATCCATTTTTCTTGTACCTCCCACTTATTTTTATAGCACAAGAATAATCTTTTTTCCCGAAAAACAACATCCCCCATTTGGAGAATTTGAGTGGAATTGGCTAAAAACCGCTAGATAAGCGTACTATTTTTTCTTTTGGATGCCATATAACGAATTCCAACTCCATTTTACACCACATGCTCATAACTGCAATCGCATTGGCGTATACCGAATTCCGTGATATATGCTCTCCTCGCCAAGGTCCATAAACCCAATTGCATGATAAAAAGGAACGGCGTACGGCGACGCATTTAGCTCTATACTTTCTACCCCTTGCTGCCTTAACTCGGAAATCACTTGTGAAAACAACTTCGTTGCAATCCCTTTCCTATGATAATTTTTATCCACAAATACGCAAGATACATGGTGGTTTTTCGATATGGACAGCACGCCTACCAATTTCCCATTATCAAACGAACCATACATTGTCTGCAAATTATCATGAAAACTCTCCCTGAAATTTTGTCCGATTACAAACTGTTTATAAAAATAGTCGATGCCTTCACTCGTATAATCAGGCGCGACAAATTGCTGAAACACCTCCCAAATTAATGCAAATGCACTATCTAATTCGTCATTAGAAACCTTACGTATCAAGTATGTCTCCTCCTTTCGGCTCATTATATCCCCCGATCACTTTGTTCTGTCCTTATCTATGTACACCTTTTTATGAGAAATCCCTGCTAAGTTTTTCCAACATTTCAAAATCATTTGTTCTTTTTGCCAGCGGTGTTAAACTTCCGTTTCGCTTTTTATGATTATAAACGATCTCCGCATTCTTTCTTATCCGGTCTCGCCGTCTATTGATTTCCCGACTTTCAGCCTGCAAAAGAAATTTATAATGCGGATCTTTCTCAGTATTAATATTTAGCTCAATCAACTGTCCCTTTGGTATTGGTATCATATTATTAATATTGATAACCGCATAGTCCTTTATTTTAATAAAGTCCACACTCTCTTTCATCTTCTTATGCTTTGTCTTAAATGAGGATAATGGCGCAAAATAGGAAAATTTATTGATTTCAAAGACAACCCCAATATATTTACGCCTCGATGAGCCGCCCTCATGTAAAAACAAATGCTCCTGATATTGACTTAAATATTTTACGTAAGAATCCTTCACTCCATATATTCTTATGTTATTTTTCATAACGCGGACCTCCGGCCGCAACCCAAAATAAAATAGAGCCAAAACTCTGTTGACTGTGCTACAATGCACATAGGCTAATACCAACAAGGAGGTTCGACTCTATGTGCAAAATGATAGAC
>CATLEQ010000073.1 GCA_949915905.1 uncultured Lachnospiraceae bacterium
GGCGACGCAGACGGAAAAGTAAATATTGTAATGTATAAAGAAGGCATAAATCTCGTAATGTGTTAATTCAGATGTAAAAGCGATTGCACGGCACGGGGGTTATGTTTTCTTTGTCATAGGCCGAAAACGTGCTTGATTTTTGTGGAACCACGGAGAGTCAAGCGGATATTCGCAATCCGCTTCGCTACTTGCTCATAACCTCATTGCCGCTTCGCGACATTTCAGTGGGAGTTTGTACTTCCCTGATGAGGTTAAAAAATTGCATATGAGAGACAAATTTATAATATATCGAACGAAATTACAATACCGGAAAAGGGATTTATGATAGGATAGAGATGCTTGATATAGTCAGTGAAGAAATTTCAACTATGCGGATAGGATTTATTTCAAAGACCACATCCACCGAAAATAGGAGGAGAAGAAAATGAAGAAACAAGGACTGAATCCATTTTTACCCATTGATGAATATATCCCGGACGGAGAACCACATGTTTTTGGCGACCGGCTCTATCTTTTTGGAAGCCATGACAAGGAGAATGGAGAAAATTACTGTTTGCTGGATTACGCCGGATGGTCCGCGCGCTTGATGATCTGACAGATTGGCGATATGAAGGAATTATCTATCGTGCAAAGTCGGATCCGAATTATAGCGAGAAGCTAAATGCCATTTATGCGCCGGACGTGGTGCAGGGAAATGACGGACGGTTTTATTTGTATTATAATTTGTCCGGTGACGATGGCTTTAATGCGCCAATCAGTGTGGCCGTCTGTGACACCCCGGTCGGAGAATATGAATACTATGGCGTCGTCCGTAATCAGGACGGTTCGGTCTATCATCGTACATTGTCTGGGGATCCGGCAGTGATTAACGATAGCGGAGTGATTCGGCTTTATTTTGGTTGGGCATTGCCGATTGACAAGCCAAGAAATAAGGAAGAGGAGGAGTTGATTCTTAATGTCATGTCTTCCGTTTTCAAATGGAGCAAGGAGCGGATATTGGCGGAGCCTATGGGAATCATGGGGGCGAATACCGTGGAGCTTGCGGATGACATGGTGACGATAACCTCAAAACTCCACCGTGTCGTTCCGCCGCAAATGGATGCAAAGAATACGAGCTTTGAGGGGCATGCATTTTTCGAGGCAAGTTCCATCAGAAAAATTGACGACACCTATTATTTTATTTACTCGTCACAAAATTATCATGAATTATGTTATGCCACCAGTAAGTATCCGGATCGCGATTTTGAATACCGTGGTGTTATTATTTCCAATGGCGACGTGGGATATCAGGGGAGGGAAGCGAAAGACAGGCTGAATTTCACGGGGAACAATCATGGCAGTATCGTGCGTGTAAAAGACAAATGGTATATTTTTTATCACCGGCACACCAATTTGACAAACTTTAGCCGACAAGCTTGCGCGGAGGAAATTGAGATTTTGCCGGACGGAAGTATTCCGCAGGTGGAAATAACCTCGTGCGGTTTAAATGGCGGCCCGCTGAAAGCAGAAGGAGAGTATTCGGCCTATTATGCCTGCAACCTCACAAATGGCAATATGCCTCATTTTGAAGTGCCCAAGGAGGCCAAAGGGAAAACGCCTTATATGACATGCAAAAATGGCGAACGATTCATTACCGATATTCAGAGTGGAACGGATATTGGCTATAAATATTTTGACATGCAGAACGTTTCTCGGATTTCGGTCAAAATCAGAGGCAAGGGGGAGGGCGTATTCCAGATAGGAACGACATTCCAGGGCAATGACGTCGGAACGATAACGGTGGAACCGCATGAAAACTGGAAAGAGGTATTTGCCGAGGCTTGCGTGCCAAACGGTACGGCTCCACTCTATTTTCATTATGAGGGAAATGGCAGTATAGAACTTCTGAGCATTGTTTTGATAAAAGTCGAAGAAGAGGAAGCGAAAAGTATAAAAGTGTAAAAGAGGAGGAGCAAATCATGTTACAGTTTCAGCGGGTGCAGTGTGAAAACAAATTAAATCCCATCAACGTGGACAATAAGAATCCTTCGTTTTCCTGGATTTTATCGTCTGACAAGAAAAATGTAGAACAAACCGCGTTTCAAATCCGGGTCTGGGAATGCAAATGGCGCGGGGCCGGGGCGGAGAAATTGGTGTGGGATAGTGGAAAGGTGGAAAGTCGTGAAACGTATGGAATCCGATATATAGGTGACGTGTTGAAAAGCCGTTCCTCTTATTGCTACCAGATTATGGCATGGGATAACCAGGGAGAATGCGCGCAATCCGAAATGCAAATGTTCTCTACCGTGGTTTTTGAGGCGGACGAGTGGCAGGCCGGGTTCGTGGAACCGGATCCGTTGCCGCTGGGACTGGAGGAAGATCCGCTGGACATTGCGAAGCAGAAGTGGCAGGAATATGTATTTCACATGATGTGCGGGGAGATGGGAGAATTTTTCAACGTGGACGGATACTTGCAGGCGGCACCGAAATACCCGTATTATCCGGCAGTGATGATGTTTCGCAAGTTTCGTGTGGGGGCGAAGGTGGTGCAGGCAACGCTCTACATGACCGTCCATGGCGTATATGAATACTATCTGAACGGGAAAAAGGGATCTGACGTTTGCCTGGCACCGGAGTTTACAACCTATGACAGGTTGTTGAAATACCAGGTGTATGACGTGACCCAGAGTATACACGAAGGGGAAAATGCAATCGGGGTCGTAATCGCGGATGGTTGGTTCAAAGGAAAAATCGCAAATGGCGTGGGTTGCGAGTATGGTACGAATCCGGCACTATTTATGGAATTGGAATTGCTCTATGAGGATGGAAAAAAGGAAGTCATCTGTTCGGATGAACAATTTTCCTATAGCTTTGACGGGCCATATACAAGAGCCGACATTTATAACGGGGAGACTTATGACGCGAGAAAGCGAATTGCTGATTTTGCATCCGTGAAAATGAATACGGAAAACTGGAGGCCGGTACATAAGGTCGATACGGATAAAGGGGTGTTGTCCGTGCAGGCCGATGCGCCCATTCGTCCGGTCAGGGAAATAGAACCTGTCGCGTTGTCCATGAACCAAAAGGGAGAACTGATTCTGGACATGGGACAGAATTTCGCGGGACATATCCGTGTAAGCGGGATGAAGGGCGCACCGGGAACGAAAATCGTATTTGAACATACGGAAGAACTGGCACCGGACGGATCATTTACCTATCCTTTTACAGAAAAGGTGCAGGCACAAAGGGATATCTATATCATGGACGGGAGCGGCGAGGAAAGTTACGAACCGGCGTTTACCTATCACGGATTTCGCTATGTGCGGATTACCGGGGTCGGAAGTGAACCATGGAAGAAGGAGCAGTTTATAGGAATCGCCGTGAGTTCGGATAACGAGACGGCGGGGGATTTTCGCTGTTCTGATGAGAAATTGAATCAACTGCAGAAAAATATCGTGTGGAGTCAGATTAGCAATATGATCGGGATTCCGACCGACTGCCCGACCAGGGAAAAGGCAGGATGGACGGGCGACGTGGTGGTATATGCGAAGACCGCCTGCTTCAACCAGTCGCTGTTGGAGTTTTATAAAGAGTGGTTAAAATCCGTTCGCGTGGAACAATTGGAAAACGGGGTGGTGCAAAATACCGTTCCCTTGATTCAAAATTACCTAAATCAGATTGGCGGCGGTTCCACCGGGTGGGGTGACGTCATCATTACATTGCCGTGGGAGCTTTATCAGATTTATGGGGAAAAGGCGGTTCTGGAAGAGAATTATCCGGCGATGAAAAAATGGATGGGGTACCTGGAGGATTTGGCCTATCATCAGCTTCCGCCGGGGGCGGAAAACCTGACGGGAGAAGAACTTGAGAATCAGCATTATTTAATCAATACGGGGTTTCAGTTTGGAGACTGGCTGGTGCCGAGCATCGTAAATGACGAGGGGTTCGCGGATGGCCCGAAGTCCTCATTTTTAACCGGCTTTCCGGTGGCCACCGTATTATATGCGAACGATGCGGATTTGATGTGCAAGGTCGCGGCCGTGTTGGGAGATGCCGAGGCAATTGCAAAGTATCAAGAACTTGGCAAAAAAATAAGAAAGGCATTTGCCGACACCTACCTTTTGCCGGATGGGAGGTTGGAAAATGATTTGCAGGGACTGTATATCATGGCGTTGAAAATGAACATGGTTCCGGAAGAAAAGCGGGAAAGCCTGCTAAACCGCTTGGTTAAGTTGATTCAGGAAAACGGCGGCTGCATGGACACGGGATTTATGTCCGTCCCGTATATTTTGGACGTGCTCAGCGAGAACGGAAGGAAGGACGAGGCCTACAAATTATTATATCAGAATCAATGCCCGTCCTGGCTTTACGAGGTCGAGCGGGGTGCCACCACGATGTGGGAATCCTGGAACGCGATCAAGCCGGACGGGAGCAAGGACGGCTGCTCGTTCAATCATTATGCGTTTGGTTGTGTCGGAAACTGGATTTATAAAAATGTGCTTGGAATTCAAAACGTGGGAGTTGGATATGACAAGGTGGTGATTGAGCCGGACGTGGATTCGGAACTTGCGTGGGTGCGCGGACATTATGATTCAGTTCGCGGAAGAATTGCCGTGGAATGGGAAAAGACAGAGGAAGGAATATCCGTGCGGGTGGAGATTCCGGTAAACGTGGTTGCGACCGTCCGGTTGGGCGATGGAGTGGAAAAGACGGTAGGCAGCGGATGTTATGAATGGAAAATGGAAGGCTGCAAGGAAAAGGGGAGACGGATTTTCTGAAATTTTAATTGAAAGGAAGAGAAAGGGGAGGCCGGCGAGCCGGTGGAAGAGTCAATGCATCTGTGAGAGCGTTTACGAGGCATTGGCTCTTTTTATGTCATATTTTTTTCATCCTCTCATATACATGGTTTAGAGAGGTGGACAAGATGAAAGAAAATAGGAAACGAAACCAAATTTTAAACGTGCTGGCGGAGAACGTCCGCGAGTGTTTACTAAAAGAAAATCTGGACTTTGCAAAGCTGCAGGAAATCCGGATCCGAACCGGAAAACCGTTGATCGTCCTATATGACAACCGGGAAAAGGTACTTCCAACGGGCGACGCGGAGAAATATACCGTGACGAAGGAGGACGTGAGGGAGACGATGGACTACGTCAGCCATTATTCCCTCTATGCCTACGAGGAGGAGCTAAAGCAGGGATTTATCACGATCGAGGGCGGCCATCGCATCGGCGTGATGGGGAAGGTGGTGCTAGAGGGCGAGAAGGTGAAAAACATCCAGTACATTTCGTCCGTCAATGTGCGGATGGCGCATGAAAAAATCGGCTGCGCGGACCGAGTGTTAAAGCATATTACGAGGAACCGGGAAATCTGCCACACGCTCATCATTTCCCCGCCCAGGTGCGGAAAGACGACGTTGATACGGGATATCGTACGCCAGGTTTCCGACGGGAATGATTTTGTGAAGGGCGCCACGGTCGGCGTGGTGGACGAGCGTTCGGAAATCGGCGGCTGCTATCAGGGAGTCGCCCAGAATCGTTTGGGAATGCGCACGGACATCCTGGATTGTTGTCCGAAGGCGGAGGGGATGTTGATGCTGATTCGCTCCATGGCACCGCAGGTTTTGGCAATCGACGAGATTGGGACAAAAGAAGAGGTGCATGCCGTGGAATACGCCATGCAGTGCGGATGCCGGATGATTGCCAGCGTGCACGGGCTGAATTTGGAGGAGGCGAGGGAAAAGCCGGTTTTAGGTGAGCTGATACACAAACATCGGTTTGAGCGGTACGTCGTCCTGGGGAATGCCAGGCATCCGGGGGAAATTGTACATATTTATGACGGACGGGGGAACGTGCTATGCAGCGGATGATAGGGGCGATTCTGGTAGTGACTTCAACCGGGGCGGCCGGAGTGCTTTACGGAGCGTGGCTGAAGGAGTATTTGGAGACGCTGTTGTACTTGCGCCATGTGGTAAATCTGCTGAAAGGGGAGTTGGAATACACCGGCGCGCCCTTGCAGGAAATATTCGGGCGCACGGCGGTGCGGGTCAGGCAGCCTTACAAGGGATGGCTTAAGGAAATGGAACGCTGCATTGACAAGCGGGACGGGACTTCTTTCCAGAGGATATGGGTGCATGCGGCGGAGAAATCCCTTGCCGTACTCAATCTGAAAAGGGCGCATCTTGCGCAATTAATGGAACTGGGGGAAAGCCTTGGGCAGGCGGACAAGGCATCGGAGGCGAGAAATTTTACACTGTATTTGGAACGGCTGGAACAGGAAATTGAAAAGGAACGCCGCCAGATGGAGGCAAAACGGCGGATTGGAAGCTGTCTGGGCGTGATGGGAGGCATTTTTCTGGTCGTCATTTTGCTTTGAATGGCCAAAGCGAATCAACGGGACGTGCGTGCTGCACATGGCCAAAGTGAATCAACGGGACGGGAGGGAACCAATGACAATAAACTTGATATTTAAAATTGCCGCGGTCGGGATACTTGTTTCCATATTGTGCCAGGTGCTCAAGCACAGCGGCCGGGACGAACAGGCGTTTTTGGTCAGCTTAGCCGGGCTGATTTTGGTTCTGACGTGGATTTTGCCGCAAATCTATGACTTGTTTTTAACGGTGCAGAGGCTGTTCGCATTATAAGGGGCGTGAAAGGAGGGGGAAATGAGTATCATGCAGATAGGGGTCGTCGGGGTGCTGGGGGCACTGATGGCGGTTCAATTTAAGAGTCAGAAGACGGAATACGCCATATATATCAGCGTCGCGGTCGGCATTTTCCTCTTCTTTTGTATCGTGCAGCGTCTGGGGATTTTCGTGGAAATGATTTCACGCTTGAAGTCCTATATCAGTGCGGATGCGGGTTACATCCAGACAATGCTGAAAATGGTCGGGCTCACTTACATTGCGGAGTTTGCCTCAGGGATCTGCAAGGATGCCGGTTACCAGTCCATTGCCACGCAGATTGAAACCTTTTGCAAATTGACGATTCTGGCATTGGGAATGCCGGTTCTTTTGGCTCTTTTCGAGGCCGTGCGGGAGTTTATGGTATGAAAGCCGGCATTGGAATCATTGTTTTGTGCATGCTTTTATTTTCGGCCATGCCGGTGGAGGCGGGAGAAAATTTGCAGGGCGGCCAGGGAGCGTCAGGGGAAGATACATTTGGCTCTGTCCAAGAAGGCGCGTCAGGGGAAGATACATTTGAATCCGTCCAGGAAGAAGCGGAAGAACGTTTCTTGGCGGAATTGGACTTTGACGCGATTGACGAAAATCTGGCGGAAATGTTTCCGCGGCAGAGAATTCAGTTTTTGGAAGTGCTTTCGGCCTTGCTTGACGGGGACATGGAAAGCGTGGGGCAAAAGCTGCTGGAATATGCGGCGGACAAGTTAAGCTACGAGTATGCCAGCAATAAAAGGAGCCTCGTGTATATTTTATTGATTGCAGTCATAGCCGCGGTTTTTACGAATTTTTCTGACGCTCTGCAAAGCCGCCAGGTGTCAAAGGTCAGCTTTTATGTATTGTACATGCTCATTATTACCATGTGCCTGCAAACGTTCCGGGTCGCCATGAGCGGGCTGGAGGGGCAAATCGCGAAGGTGGTGGAGTTCATGCGGCTGCTTTGTCCGGTTTATTTTTTGTCGGTGGCACTTTCTTCGGGGAGCAGCAGCGCGGTAATGTTTTATGGGCTTACCTTGTTTTTGATTTACATCATCGAAGCGGTAATTTTACACCTGGTGCTCCCTATGATTAATGTTTACATTATGCTTCAGGTGGTGAACCATCTTCTGGGCGGGGATTCATTGGGCGAATTTGCCGATTTGTTGAAGAAGCTGATTACCTGGGGGCTTAAGACGATGTTTGGAATCGTGATTGGAATCAATGTCGTGCAGGGACTTTTAGGACCGGCCATCGACGTGTTGAAACGGAGCGCGTTGACAAAGGGGATTGAAGCCATTCCCGGCATTGGCAACACGTTTGGAAGTATCACGGACGTCGTGCTGGGGACGGCGGTGCTTCTAAAAAATGGAATCGGAATGGCGGGGGCGTTGTTTTTATTATTGCTCTGCGTGGTTCCCGTCGCCCAGATGGTCATTTTATGTCTGCTGTTTAAAGTGACCGCGGCGTTGGTACAGCCGGTTTCCGACGAGAGAATCACGGGCTGCATCCGCAGCGTCAGCGAGGGATACGAATTGATGCTACGCGCATTTTTGACGGTCACGGTTTTGTTTTTGCTCACGATTGCCGTGGCGGCCGCGGCCACCTCCTAAATAGGCACACTTTTCAAGAAAGGGGGCGAACAAAGATGTTGGACGCGCTTTATGAATGGATACAGAACATCGTGTTTTTTCTATTGCTTTCGGGCATGGTTCTGGATGCGCTGCCGGGAAACTCGTACCGTAAATACGTCCGTTTTTTTGCCGGGACGGTGGTGATTCTTTTGTTAGTCTCGCCGGTTTTGCGGCTGAGCGGAATCAAGCAGAGCTTCGACAATATTTATCACAGCAAGGAATATGAGGAGATGCTCCGCGAGGTGGAATCCATGGAATTGTATTTTGAGGCGGCGGGGGACGGGTTCTGGGAAAACAGTGCGGATGCGGAAAGCGTGGACACGGAGACGAATCCCATGGAGGAGGGCGGCGTGAATATGGACGGTACGGGGGAAAATCACGCAGGCATGGAGGACGCGGCGGGAGAGAAAATCGAAGTGGAGGAGATTCGGATTGGAGAATAATAAATGGAAGGAAAAGTTAAAACAATGGTGCGAGCATCCGAAGCTTCCGAACAAGACACAGCTTCTGACCGTATTCCTTGTCGGGGTACTTTTGCTGGTCATCGCCTGGCCGACGCCCCAAAAAGGAAATGAAAATCAGGAGGAAAAGGAGGTGGAAGCATTTTCACTGTCAGAGGAAGAAGCATACCAGGAATATATGGAAAGGAGGATTGCGAGAACCCTGGAGCAGGTGGAGGGCGTGGGAAAGACCGAGGTCGTGATCACGCTGAAATCCACGGCGGAAAGGGTGGTGGAAAAGGACGAGGCGTCGGACGGCCAGACAAGCAGCGAGAGTGACAGCGTGGGCGGAACGAGGGAGGTTACGGAACGTTCCTCTCAAAAGAGCAGCGTGTATGAACAGAATGCGGACGGGACGCAGACTCCTTATGTGCGCAAGGAGCTGACACCGGAAATCGAGGGCGTGCTGGTAGTGGCCGACGGCGGGGACAATGCAGTCGTGATTCGTGACATTACGGAGGCGATACAGGCATTATTCGGGGTGGAGGCGCATAAAATTAAAATAATGAAAAGGACAGATACATAAAAGGAGGTTTACAAGTGAAACGTATATTTAAAAAGAACCAGATCATTATTACCACTCTGGCGGTCATGATTGCAATTGCCGGTTATCTGAATTATTCAGGGGTTCTCTTTGAAGGAACGAAGGATGACACGACGCAGGCGAATGCGGATCTTGCCAATCAGGAGCTTTTAGATATTTCCGAGGAGGATTTGGAGACCGGGACGGGTGACATCTTAAGTAATGATTCCGAGGTGGAGGGGGTTCCAGGCGAGGCGGTGCTTACCGGGTCGAATGCGGAGACGACCGTGGCCCAGGCGAAGGTTTCCAGGGAGCAGGTGCGCGCGCAGAACAAGGAGACGCTGCAGTCCATCATTGACAATACCAATATCAGTGACGAGGAAAAGCAGCAGGCCGTCACGCAGCTTGTGCGTATGACGGAAATCGCCGAGCAGGAAATGGCGATTGAGACGTTGATGTCGTCCAAGGGATTTTCGGAGGCGGTGGTCAACCTGACGGAGGATTCCGCGGACATCGTGGTCAACGCGGCGGAGCTTACGGACGCGAACCGGGCGCAAATCGAGGACATCGTGAGTCGCAAGACGCAAATCGCGCCGGAGAATATCGTGATTACGCCGATACACGAGTAAGAGGATGCTGCATCACACGGGTGTATTCAATAATGATGAATAAGGCTTAACAAACTAAGGCCGTAACGACAAGGGGTTCAAATACACATGCGATGTGTGTGTTTGAATCCCTTGTCATAACAGTGGGAGGTTACCGTTACAGTGTGTTTTAGTTTGCGCAAGAGGGAAAAGTTTTAATTGCCATAAAAGGAAAGAAGTGGTATAGTAAGGCGGTGAGCGGTGTCTTTCGCACCGCGAAGGATAGAATAGGAGATTATACTGGTATGGATTTTACGAATGAAATAAAGAAGCGGCGGACGTTTGCCATTATTTCGCACCCGGATGCGGGTAAGACGACGTTGACCGAGAAGTTTTTGCTTTATGGCGGAGCCATCAACACGGCCGGTTCGGTGAAAGGAAAGGCGACGGCCAAGCACGCGGTCTCGGACTGGATGGAGATTGAGAAGGAGCGTGGTATTTCCGTCACGTCCTCCGTGCTGCAGTTTAGTTATGGCGGATATTGCATCAATATTTTGGACACGCCGGGGCATCAGGACTTTTCGGAGGACACGTACCGTACGCTGATGGCCGCAGATTCGGCGGTCATGGTCATTGACGCGTCAAAGGGCGTGGAGGCGCAGACGAGGAAATTGTTCAAGGTTTGCGTGATGCGCCACATTCCGATTTTCACCTTTATTAATAAGATGGATCGAGACGCGATGGATACGTTTGAGTTGCTTGACGACATTGAAAAGGAATTGGGTATCGCCACCTGCCCGGTCAACTGGCCGATTGGCTCTGGAAAGGCGTTTCGGGGCGTGTACGAACGGCAGACGGATACCGTGGAATTATTTTCCGACACGCAGAAGGGAACCCGCGTCGGCGAAGTGCAGAGAGTCGAAGCCTCTGATGGAAATTTGGGTGAGGTCATCGGCGAGCAGGCGAAGGCGAAGCTGGAGGAAGAAATCGAGCTGTTAGACGGCGCGTCGGCAGAATTTGACCAGGAGCTGGTATCGAAAGGAGAGCTTTCTCCGGTATTTTTCGGCTCTGCCCTGACCAATTTCGGGGTGGAGACTTTCCTGCGTCATTTTTTAATGATGACGACCTCGCCCTTGCCGAGAATGTCAGACCACGGAATGATTGACCCGATGGAGGAGAAGGATTTTTCCGCGTTCGTGTTTAAGATTCAGGCAAATATGAACAAGGCACATCGTGACCGTATCGCGTTTATGCGTATTTGTTCCGGTACGTTTGAGGCCGGGATGGACGTTTTCCACGTCCAGGGCGGCAAGCAGATTCGGCTTTCCCAGCCCCAGCAGATGATGGCGAGTGAGCGGAAAATGATTGAGACGGCGTATGGCGGTGACATTATCGGCGTGTTTGACCCGGGAATTTTTTCTATCGGCGACACGTTGACAACGTCCAAGGATAAATATGCCTACGAAGGGATTCCCACGTTCGCGCCGGAGCATTTCGCCCGCGTGCGGCAGATAGACACGATGAAAAGAAAGCAGTTTGTCAAGGGCATCAATCAGATTGCCCAGGAGGGCGCGATTCAGATTTTCCAGGAATATAATACCGGCATGGAGGAAATCATCGTCGGCGTGGTCGGTGTTTTGCAGTTCGACGTTTTGAAATACCGCCTGAAAAATGAGTATAACGTGGAAATCTTGTTGGAGAATCTTCCCTATGAGCATATTCGCTGGATTGAGAACGAGGGGCTGGACATGGATGCCTTGAGCGGCACTTCGGACATGAAGAAAATCAAGGACTTGCACGACCGTCCGCTTCTTCTGTTTATTCATGAATGGAGCATCCGCATGACGATGGAGCGAAATCCGGACTTGGAATTGTCGGAGTTCGGAAAAGCGTAGTTGGGCGGAAGGACCGTGAATTATAACGTCCATAATTACGATTCACGGCCACTTCACCGTGAATCGTAACTTTTTGTTTGCAAAAGTAAGGATATTTGTTATAATACTATAAGATGGCGGGAAAACTTTGGAAAGGAACGAGGGCAGCCGCCAGAGAGATTGTTAACCGAACGGAGGTTTTTAAAATGGCAAAGGACGAGAGAACGACGTATACGATACAGAAGGACGCGAACATGGGAGAAGTCAAGATTGCGGACGAGGTCGTGGCGATTATCGCCGGACTGGCCGCGACGGAAGTGGAAGGCGTGGACTGCCTCTACGGCAGGCTGACGAACGAGATCATCAGCCGCCAGGGCATCAAGAACCTTTCCAAGGGTGTTCGCGTGGAGGTGTTGGAGGGCGTGGTCACGGTGTCCCTGGCACTGATTTTAAAATATAATTATAGCATCGTGAACGTGACGTCCAAGGTGCAGGAAAAGGTAAAGACCGCGATTGAAAACATGACGGGATTGGAAGTGGCGGACGTCAACATCCGCGTGGCCGGCATGGAGATGGGCGCGTAATGGTAAGTCTTGCGCTTTTGGAGGTACGTAGATGATAAGGACAGAACTTCGTGAGCATATATTCAAAATGCTGTTTCAGGTCGAGTTTTACGAGGCCGGGGACGGGCAGGAGCATTTGCAGTTGTACCTGGAGAATTTGGAACGTGCCACGGATGAAGACAAGGAATATATGCAGAAGAAATACGAGGCGGTGGTCGGCAGGTTGCCGGAGATAGATGAGTTGCTCAATGCGAACGCGAAAGGGTGGAAGACGAAGCGGATGAACAAGGTGGACTTGGCGATTCTCCGGCTCGCGCTCTATGAGATGCGGTGGGACGACGACATCCCGGTCAAGGTCGCCATCAACGAGGCGGTCGAGCTGGCGAAGCGTTTCGGCGGGAAGGACAGCCCTTCTTTCGTAAACGGGGTGTTGGGCAAGCTGGCTAAGAAAACAGCGGGAAACAAAGCGGCGGTGAAGGAAGCCGTGGAACGTGAAACGGCGGAAAGCACGGCGACGGCAAATGAAATTGCGGAAAGCGAAACAAAGTGAATCTGCCTTTTCTGACGACGGGAGGCGTGAATGTATGCGCAATGTCTACACGGTCAGGCAGGTAAATGCATATATCAAGAACATGTTCGGC
>CATLEQ010000074.1 GCA_949915905.1 uncultured Lachnospiraceae bacterium
GATCATTTGACCCAGTGGACGCTTGAGGGTTCCCTGGACGGGGAAGATTGGTTCGTGCTGGAAGACAAGTCTCAGGCGCAAACGGATCTGACCCATGATTTTCTGGCGTGGGAGGAAGGAAAACAAATCCGCTACCTGAAGCTGACGATATGGAAAGTGGCCTACGACCAGCAGCCTTGCATTTCCGGACTCCGCGTATTTGGTATCGAGGGTGGGGTGCCGGCGATTGCACCACAGTTTACGGCAAAGCGGACAAACGACACGGACATGGAGGTTGCCATCGAGGATACGCACGCCACGGGATACAACATTCTTTGGGGACTGTCGCCTGACAAGCTGTACCACAGTTATCTACTGTTCGGCACCGAAAAGCGAATCGGCGCACTGGTGAAGGGCGAGGAATACTATGTCCGCGTGGACGCGTTCAATGAGAGCGGCATTACCCACGGGCAAACCGTCAAGCTGGTATATTAAGTGAACCTGATGTGACGGCCAGCTCAGAGGCATGACACGTTCCTATTAGGCAAGACTACCTGACCGCATATACATATTTGGAGTGCCTTACGGCACTCCAAATATGGTTCTTAATTTCCGAATCTTTCCAAATCATATTGCAATTTTCACTTTGTATTGATGACGCAATGCCTTTGACAATGCCCAGTCCGCATACTCGATTTTTCCGTCATTCTGAAGCCTTCCAAGTACAATTCCCGGATCTCGTTGAACCGAATTTGCAAACTCTCTAATCGATTGCAAGTCAAATCGATTTTCATGTACAAATTCCTTATATGGCTCCGGCGGTATCAATGCGTCAGCAGCATATCTATCTGCAGCATCCTCCCGATCGCCAACTTCTTTTTCAAACGATATTCCATAATCTCCATTCATAATGTGACCAATTTCATGGAACAACGTAAACCAGAATGTATCCGAATACAAGCGCCTGTCATTTACCATCAACATCACATGATTTCCAATCTTCTTTGTCGCTCCATTTATTTTTGATCCGGAAAGATTAGGCAAAATAACCAAAATCACACCCGCTTCACAAAACGCACTCCGTATAAGAGGATAAAATTCATCATGATTTCTTGTCAATGTCAGAGCATACTTAACCGTTTCTTCAAATTTCACTTTATTGAACTTAGGCGCGTCACTCCTCAATGCCTTATTCACCGCAATCTGTACCATTGCGTTTGCCTTTATTATATTTGATTCAGTTAACTCGTCCGTAGAGCTTCTAAAACTCACAGCCATATCACGTTTCGTAAGAACCATAAGTGTGGCCACCTTTAGAAATTTTCTGACTTGACTTATTTGTTCATCTTTTTTTCTTGGCAAATCCGGCAAGCCATAATTATCTCTAAAATATCTATAATCCAAACTCTCAAACACTTTCCGCTCTTCTGCCAGTTCTTCTTCTGATTTAAACTCTGCAATCAATGAATCATATGCTTTTTGCAGATTGAGCCAATAACTAACACTGGTACCAACCATCCTTGATAATTTCATCGCTATATCAATAGATAAGCTTTGTTCGCCCCTTATCAAAATACTAAGGTTTTTCGGTGTCGTATCCAACCTTTTTGCAAAATCCTCCTGAGTGAGCCCGCTTTCATCAACAATCTCTTTGATATAGTATCCCGGATGAAACGCAATACTGTCATTATATTCTACGAAATTACTCATAATGTTTGCTCACCTCCGCTATTTTTACAATTCTAACACTTCCGGCTATCTGATCTATATTGCACGGATTATACGGTTTCTTCGCGTCATCCAATGGCTGTATGATGATTCTCCACGACTCCCTTCTTGACTTCACGTCAATCGCAAAATATCCTTCCAGATCTCTTCCCTTTTTGTTTTTCAAACTATGAAACCGAAATGTCGGCTGGACAATAATATCCTTAATGGTATCCGCTCTCTCAAACGCATTTATTCGTGCCAAAAGACTTCTGGCCATAACGGCATCTCCACCAAATAATTTTTTTGCCGCTTTTACACTTGTACACTGTAATTTAATTTCCTCAGATGCATATATCAGTTCCAAACACTTCCCCCTCGTTACAATCAGATTACCTTTCAGGTAATCTGATTGTAACATCACAAAACCTCCTTGTCAATACACAGATTTATCCTACCTCTTCACCCATTTCCCAAACAGTGTCTTTTTATAACGCAGCCGCTCCTGCATCGCCTCGTTATAGTCCCCAGCCTTCTGCAGGTATTCCATGCCTTTTTTGATATCCTCCGGCACGCCCAGGCCCCTGGCATGGATAAATCCCAGCATGAAGAACACTTCCTCGTTCTTTTTGCCCACCATCTCCAAAAACTGCCTCGCCTTCACGTAATCCTGCTGCGTTCCCAGGCCATAGAAGTAACATTTGGCCAGATAAAGTACGCCCCAATTGCTCTTATGGGCATAGGCATAGTTAAATAATTGGAATGCCTTCACATAGTCCCGCGCCACGCCCCTGCCATTGAAGCACATCTCGCCGAGGGTATTGGCACAGCCTATCTTGCTGCCGCTGTCGCGCGGTTCCGCCATTCCTCTTTCAAAACAATGAACGGCATACTCCAAATTTTGCGGCACCAGCTTCCCTTCGTCATAAGCATGGCCAACGTCGTACCACGCGAGCGGCTCGCCTCCCTCGAGGGCCTGCTGATACCAGCAAAAGGCTCCCGCCTTGTCCCCGGCTTTTTCCAGTTGATCCCCATAAAAATACTGGAGATATGGATTTCCCGTCTCCGCCCCTATCTTGTACAAGTCCCTTGCCTTCTCCGGCTGGGGAAGGATGATGTCCTCGTCCCCCTGGCGATAATACCGATCCAGGTTATTTGCCGCGAAATAAATGCCGCCTCGAAGCGCCTTCCAAAACCACTCCTCACACTGGGAAATATTTTCCTTTAAATATGCCTTGTATTCCGCACGGTTGGAAAACGAATTTTCCCCCTTTTTCTGGATCCGCAGAAAGTCCCACCAGAAGTAACTATTGGCAATCGTATACTGGCAAAAAGCATCCCCGGCCTTTGCGCATGCCAGCACCTTGTCGAACGCTTCCTGAAGGTCTGCAAATGGCATGCTCGCCTCCACGGAAGGGGTCAGTTCCCCGCTGCGCAGACAAATCAGCACGCCAAGGGCACTGCCCTGCTTCACGGACTCATGGTACAACTTCGTGGCCCGCCTGTCATCTACCGGAAAATGATGGCCGTCCCACACATACCCCGGACCGCATAGGCACCGTGCCAAAAAACAACTCGCGTCACCGTCCCCGGCGGCAGAAGCCCTCTCCAAAATCTGAAGCCCCTCTTGCCCCTTTCCGGCCCGCATGTCATAATAAATGTACTGTAACGCCTGCTCTACCTCGTCGCTAAAACATCTTCCCATCTTGAACTACTTCCTTTCTTTTTTTATTTCACTGTCTTGGCGTAAATTCTTTCCACTCCGACCAGTTCGGCGTAAAACGCCGGTCATAGTACTCCACCAGCCATTCCGCGGCCTGTCTGTCACTGCAACGGGTCTTGTAATAGCGAAGCTGCCCGTCCACCGGCCAGGTCATCTGCACGAGACACCGCCCGTCATCCTTGTTCCCGACGGCCACGTCCATGCACAAGTATCCCCCCGGCAAGAGCAGATTGACAGATTGATATGTACGGTTGACAAGCCCGTCCGCCACCACGCAGACATCCGTTCTTTCGAACGTATCATGGCTTTGAAACACCCGCTGCGGCGTCATCAATGCCAACCGCCCATCCAAGTTCTTCCCTGCCGGATTGCCCGATTCCCCGGAAGAGCCAAATGCAACGGACTGCGGCAAAACGACCGAATGCAAGCCACCCCACGCGCTTTGTACGCCCTCCACCCGCTCGCTTTCCGCCTCTTCCCGCTGACTCTTGCGCCGTCTGTATTCCCGCAGCAACTTCTCCCACTCTTCGTCGGATTTTCTGGTATATTGCGTATGCTCGGAATACGGTGCAAATAACGCGTCCGGCGCATGAAGCTTCACACAATCCAACAGCATGGGCAGCTCTTTCGGGTTCTTTAACTCGAACGTCCACTCCTGCCTCCGGTCGTCCAAAATAATCATCTGTATGACGTGAGTGACCCGGGTTCTTCCTCCCTGCTGGTGATAGGTCTTTTCATTTCGCCAAAATACCACCTGGATGCGGGAAATGTCCGTGACCACGTCGCCAAACACCCACCTCTTCCCGACCGCCACCTTGTCAAACCACTGGCCGTTTTCCGCGATGTCCGCGTCCACCATGGCAAACAGCTCCCGCACGTTTGGTGCCTCGTCAGGATAGGGCATCTGCGCCCGAATTGACTTGGCCAGGCCGCTCTTCGCCGGACAAATCGCGTCCCGCAAGGCAATGTAGCCTTCATATATCCCGGCCGCGAAAAATCCCACCACGAATACGGCCGCCACTATCATCTTTATGTATTCTTCCGTCTCCTGGTAATACTGGACTTCCTCCATGCTCGCCACGATATACACGGCCACGCAGGCTCCCAGCGCGAAGAACAACGCCGTCCACCCCAGCTTGGTCAAATGGTTCCGGCAACGCTGCAGGCAGTACCCCTCTTCCGGTCCCCGGGGCTCGTGCTTTTTCTTTAACGCCATCAAGCCCAGAATCACCGGAATCGCCCAAAGGCGCAAAAGCAAGGCCAGTGAGATATAAATCAGCACGTTCCAAGGCCATTTCAACCACAATATCGGTTTTACTTCTTTCTCTTCCACCTTTACATTCCCTCCCTACCATTTTCCAACATATTTCTGTCGTCCGTCGTAACAGTTCAGACTTGTCTGAACTGTTACCGCCCGTCTTCTCTTCCAAATCACTGTACCGTTATCGAAAATTCCTCATAAATCCCTACCGGCACGGCTTCCCCGAACAAATACTCTTCCATATTGTCCGCTTCGAAATTATAAACCGTGAATTTGTCCGTCAATCAACTCCGCACGTTCACCATCCGGCAAGGCATAGATATCTTCTACTGTATACTCAGCCTCTTTTTTCAGTGCCTGCACCTTATCACGACCTTTCCGATTCCAGATAATGATTTTCACATTACTGATTTTAGCATACCCATCAAGGATTCTCAACACCCATATTTTTTTAAATAAGAAGAATTTTTCAATACTCCGAAAGGGGTTACAGATTTACGAAAAAATATCCCGGCTGCCAAATTCAAATCGACAACCGGGATATTTTCACCCTTGAATGAGCATCCAGAACACCATGGTCGGCAGCCCCGCCTTCGTTCTACAAATTTGAAAACGCCTCCGTTTCCCTATTAAGTTCCTCCACTATTTCTTTATTGGTATCCATGCGAGCCGCTATGTCCTCCATATTCCTTACCATATCCTGGGCGCTGTCGGCAACCCCCGAAATGCCAACGACGCTTTCATCAATCGCCTTGGTAATTGACGCGATGGACGACACTATTTCGGTTATGGAATTTCTAAAATGCATTACTTTATCATTAAATTCATCCATCACACCCTCTATGTAAACAGCGTCACTCTTATACTGGCTTCCGGTACGCGCGAATTCCTGAAACTGGGTAAGTATGGACTCACTCAAATAATCCACAAGGCACTGGGCATTTTGAGAAAGATTATGCACCGACCTGGTCACGGTTTCATTGATTTCCTGGATTCGGTTCGCCGTCGTCTGACTGGACTCGGCCAGCTCCAGGATTTCTTTTGCCACCACCGCGAACCCACGTCCCGCGTCCCCCGCCCTTGCCGCCTCAACGGAAGCGTTTAACGCAATCAGGTTAATGTTGGAGGCAATGTTCTTGATTTCCTTTGTAAGACTGTTAATCTGATCCACACTGCGGCTGTTCTCTATCGCTTCATTTAATACTTCCAAAATCTCTGCCACCTTGGCATCGGTCATCTCCAACGTAGCCTGCGCCGAACGCTCCATCGCGTCCGCCCGTGTCTTCATTTTCACGGAATAATCGGTAATGTCGCCACATTCCCCCGCCATGTCATTCGCCCCAAACTCAATTTTTTCCGCACTACGGTTAATATTTGACGCATTGGATGCCATTTCTTGGACAGATGCCGATAATTCTTCCGCCACGGCAGACAAATCCATGGAACGTTGATTGGAATGCCTGGTACTTTCTAAAACCCCTCCCACCACGGTGCTGATTCGCCCCGCACTTTCATTCAATGTGGACAAAATATTCTTAATTGGTTTGACAACATAATTCAGTACAATGGAAATCGCAGTAAATACCAGTATCAGACACAACGTGATTGTCAGGACGCTAGTTATCATGGAGATCACGAATACCGAGGATAACCGCCCTCTCGCCTGCGCCGTCTGTGCATTGACGGAAGCTTCCAGCTCCTTGATATCGCTTTCCATTGCATCGCTAAAAGAAGCCACGTCTCCGTTTGCATAGGCGTACGCATCCTGCGTCTTGCTACTTGCACTTGCACAGACAAGATGCACCAACGCATGTTTAAACGAATCATAGTTGGTCAAAAGATTTTGATAAGTACCTGCATCTTTTTCCGAAATATCGTTTTCATATTCCGCCAGCATGTCATCTAGCACACTTTCTTCTTCCTTAATCATGGTCACAAGGTCAAGCATGGTATTATAATTTGTCGCCACGATATGGGACAATGCCATTTTATGTATCTCCATGGTAGAGCGGCGAATTTCAGCCAGTTTGTCTTTTTCAGACATATAATCGTCCACGATGACCGTTGCATTGGCATTCACGTTCCAGATATTGGCAGCCGCCAAAACATTTGAGACAAGCGCAACGATTCCTAATAGGGCGATAAGTATAATCAAACGTTTTTTAATACTGATATTGCTTTTCATCTACTACATCCTCCGGACACTTCTTTGACTACTTTGTAATTTCTTCCACCATCTTGTCCAGTTGGTTTTGAAGAGGTTGTCCCGACGGGTTTCCTTCCGCCATATTTCCCGCGAACTCCGAAACCGGATCCCAATAGTTGCCGCCAATGCGCTGCAGTACGGAATAATCGGATTGTTCCATCAAGGCCAAAATCGCCGGTGACTCCTGCACTTTTGCCGACTCGGACGCATTGATATTGGCCGGTCCTTGTCCTCTTACTTCAAAACGCATCTGCTGGTTCTGCTCGTTGGTAATCCATTCTGCCAGTTTGCAGGCCCAGTCATAGTGCTCGGAATATGCATTTACGCCAATCAGCTTGTAACCTGAAAAAGATGCCATTTGTACCTGCCTTCCACCGCAGGTATAAGTAGGCAGTTTGACCGCCCCATAGTCGTTCCCCCACGCCTCTTCCACCTCGACGGCATTCCAAACGCCGCTGATACCCGCAATCACGGACCCGTCCCATACGCCGGATAAGAAGCTGGTCTCGTCCCCATTCAAAAAACCGGGACTTTCCACGATGGCCAGCATGGCTCGTGCCACGTCTACTCCCTTAATGTCACCGTCCGTTCCATTCCACGTACAGTAATTCGTAATTCCGTCTTCACTCAATCCCACCTCAAGTCCGGTATTACCAAAAAAAGAATACACGTACCAGCCGGAAGACCAGTCCATTGTAACCTTTTTCCCATGGTTCGCCGCCACCTCAAGTATCCCATCCAGTGTTTCCACGTCCTGACTCGTCAGATACCGTTTATTATAATAAAGAAAATACCCGTTGTCCGCCGTCAGCGGATAGGCATACAAGGTTCCCTCTATGGAAGCCGCTTCCACCGCCCCCTCCAGATTTTCCATTTTAATGGTATCTGCATTTTCAACCGGTTCCAAGGCTCCCGCCGCGGCCAGTGTATTGAGCTGGTCGTCCGCAAAAGCAAAAACATCGGCACCGCCCTCTAAATCTCCCATTAAAGCATCCTTACAAGTTGATTCTCCCTGTACCTCAAATGTGATATTAAAGTCGGCCTGTCCCTGATACTTTGCCCGAAAGCTTTCGATTATCCGGTTCAAAAGCTCCTCGTCTTCTTCCGCGCCCCATACAACCAAATCCACGGTCTCTGAAGCCGCGCTTCCACCCGCTTCGCCGTCCTTTGTTTCGTTCTGAACGCCCTTTTTGCATCCTGACAGCAAGATAGAAAATGTCATCGCCATAATGAATGCATACATTCCTTTTTTCATATCTACCTCCTGATATTTCACACCTTTTTTCGTCCGATATTATATCATTTCAGATACATTTTCGCAAGATTCTGTCACGCTGTCAGTAAATTTTTTCCGTATTTTCCGTATTCTACCGCCAGTCGGTTGTCATTTCTTCGCCCGGGCATTACAATAAAAGTCAGGAACAAACAATCTCCCGTCCGGCTCGCCGCCCGCGGGATGAAGGAAAATGAAGAAAGCTGGTGAACTTATGTTTGAAATTGATAAAACCGTCTTTGGTGAATTTCTCGCACGACAGAGAAGGGAAAAGGGATACACACAAAAAGAACTTGCCGCAAAATTATTTATCTCGGACAAGGCCGTCAGCAAATGGGAACGGGGACTTAGCATGCCGGACATTTCCCTCTTGATTCCCCTATCGGAAATCCTCGGCGTGACCGTCACGGAATTGTTGGAGGGACGCAAGTTCGAACAAACGGAGGAAATGGACGTAAACCAGGTGGAAATGCTCGTGCAGAAAACATTGAAATTCTCGGAAGATACCCCCGAGCGGCGGAAGGAGCGGCAGGCGAAACATTTCGTCCTTTTTGGCGGCTGCGTGCTACTTTCCATACTGGAACTTCTCGCCGGAATTTGGTATCTGGCCGCGACAAAAACGGTCAACCACCTCTCCACCAATCTACTCGTGATGGAACTATTAAGTTTCATTTTCGGCGTATACTTCTGGTTCTTCATCAAGGAACGCCTGCCGGCCTATTATGACAAAAACAAAATCAGTGCGTATTCCGACGGCATTTTCCGCATGAACATGGTCGGGATGAATTTCAATAACAGCAACTGGCCCCACATTGTAAAATGCGGGCGGACGTGGACGGCCGCGACCCTGGTTCTCGTCCCGATTGCCGTCTTTTTTTCCTCGGTAACGACAAACTTCCTATGGAACAATGTGTTTTGGATGGGTACCCTGATCGTCTACTTGCTGACGCTTTTTCTTCCCATCTATGTCGTGGGGCGAAAATACGCGTAAAATAATTGTAAAACCTCCCATAATTTGATATACTATAAATCAAAAGAAAGGATACCATCCATGATGAAATTTGAATGGGATGAAAATAAAATGAGGAGCCTCTATTATGACCAGGACATTCACTATTAAAAATGGACAAAAACCTACTGAAGAACAGTTCAAGGAAATCGAAGAAGCGAAAAGACATCCCATTGTTTTTGATGAGGATTGCCAGGAACTTTCTCCTGCTATGATGAAAGCATTCAAAAGTGCCGTTGTGCAACGTAACCGCAGAAAAAAAGCCTGACGATTCAATGAACATAATCGGAATAGAACAACCGCCCCTACATCATAAGGTGCAGGGGCTGAAATACTCATAAATCCTCACCCGAAAAACCACACGGAGAGCTTGTGCACCGCCCCGGATATGATCACGTCAAAAAACGGGGTCAGAAACATCGGATAAAACAACACCACCAACGGGATGGGTATCTTTCTCTTGATGCCCTCCTTTGTCTCTTCGAGTTGGTCGGCCACCGTCGTATCTCCCATCGCGATGAACACCATGACCATGCTGATATAATAGTAAAAAATACGAAACATGTAGCGGCCATAATCCACCTTCAAAAGCATTTCCGGCAGCACCGTCGCCACACCGGCAAAAAGAACCAGGTAGGCCAAGCGATGCAGCCCGTTTTTTTTGCCGATTAATTTTTTGAAAAAGGACAACCCGATAACCAGATACGGGGAAAACAGCAAGAGTGCCGTCGGAAATTCCTTATAATTAAAAACGTGGTACTTCCACTCCTCCTCGAACACGTCCTTTCCCAAAATCTCATGGTCTAAAAGCGTCGTCGCATACCCCTGGCCATCTTCTGATAATGCCTTGGCCGCCGCCACTACCTCGTCAAAAATCTCCGCCCCCTTGGAATGGCTGAACAGTTCAAAATACAAAAACAATACTGAAATACTAAGGAGCGTCAACGTAAAAATCACAATATATTTACGTCGTTTCTTTCCCTTGTGCATCAAAATCTTGTAAAACAACGGCACCAGCATCAGGTTTGCGCTGACAAACACGAATCCCTGGTGAATCATCACGCAGATGATGGAAAACGGGATCACCAGCCATTCACATTTTTCCTCGACAATCAGAATCATCCCCAACGTCGTCAATATCATCAGGTAAATATCCAGCCGCCCAAACAACTCGTCCGACCAGAACATTTGAAAGGCAAAAATTCCCAGAAAACAAATCAGGTAGCGCATGTTGTGCCGGTTCTCTTCCCGACAACGCTTCAAGCAGGAGAAAAATAACACGAACAAGAGCACCAGATACGAGACGGTCGCCCAAAAGCTGAACATATAAAGCGACCGATAATTCATCAAGTCCACCGGCAGCACGCCGTCCAAAAACGCCCAAAGCGTCCCCATGAACCCGCGGGAAATAAAGCCGTACTTGTAAGTCAATGCGAACGGCGTCGTGTTATACATGCTCAATTCCCGCGAGAAAAAACGAATGGAGGCCGCGACGGCAAAGACCGCCAACGCCGCCAGAAATGTCACGTTTTTATCCTTCTCCCATGAATCCTTTCGTTTCATTTTTTTCACTTCCTCCGTTGCAAATCACCGCGCATTTCATCTTACAACATTCCTTGCAAATCACCGAGTTCACTTACACGCCCGCGCGCCACGCCTTCTCCTATGCGCCCGCGCATCACCACGCCTTCCCCTGCACGCCCGCGCATCACCATATGTGAAAATACGCCTCGTTGAGCGGGTTGCTGATATTTTTCAAAAGCACGCAAATATGCACGTCCCAGAACGGCATGAAATACACCGGATAAAATAAGAGCAGCATCGACCAGCTATATTTCTCCCTCACGCGCGCCATCAAGCCAAACAACTGCGTTTCCACGATTTCATCGCCCATCGCGGTAAGCGCGAGCAAAATCACCGCATAATACATGATGACCGCGAAAAACCACCGCCCATAATCCACCTTGAGCACAAACATCGGCAGCATCGTAACCGCCCCTAATGCCACGATGCGGTACTTCCATTTTTCCACACTTGTCTTCGCCTGTGCAATGATGCCGCGCATCAATGTTACTCCCAGCATGATATACGGAGATATCAGGAACAAAAAAATCGGAGTCTCAATAAAATTTTCCAGATGCATCGGCCATTCCTGCGCGGTCAAATCCTCCCCCAAAATCTCATGGGCAATCAACGTGTCATGATACTGTCCCTTATAGGAAAGCTTTCCCGCCATCGTCACAATCTCGTCATAAATCAATGCCCCGTTTCCATGGCTGAACAATTCAAACCACAAAAACAATGCCGATGCCACGACAAAGCTCGCCCCGGCAAGCAACAAATAGTAACGTTTGCATTTTCCTTCTTCGGAAAGTGCCTTATAAATCAACAGTACTAAAATCACGTTTAGATACATAAAAACATAGCCCTGGTGCACCATCACCCCCAACGCGGAAAGGGGAACGACGAGCCATGTGAGCCGCCCAGGCTTTTCTTTCATCAAAATCAAAGCGGCAATCAGACTCAGCGCCAACATGTAAATATCCAGCCGCCCGAAATTCCTCCGAGAGAAAAACATGGATACCGTCAACAGCGTGCAGAACAAAATGACATATTCCAAACTTTGCAGATATTGCTCCTTGCACCGTTTCAGACAGACCCAGAAGAAATAAAACAGCAACAAATGAAACAACAAGGTAACGGCCAACGTAAAACGCATGACCATCTGGTAGCTTATCATGTTAAACGGGGTAATCTTGTGAATAAACTGGTAAATCGTGCCGACGAGTCCCCGCGAGATAAAGCCGTGTTGATAAGAAAAGGCCAGTATGGTTGAATTGTAAGAATCCACCCTCTGGTCATAAAAACGCAAAAACATGGCAAACGCCACCACGGATAGCACCAGCATATAGCGGCGCAACGTTTTCTTTTCCTTTCGAACCATTTTCCCAAACCCTTTCTTCATACTGGTATGCATCACCAGAAATGGAAAAACCATTCATTCGGATAGCCCGCGAGCACCGCCGCAATCCGATTGATTGCCACGTCCCGAAACGGTGTCAAAAGCAGCGGATAGGCCAAAAGCAACGCCGAATACGAATATTTCCCCTTTATATCATGTACCATCTTTTGCATCTGCGTCTGCATGATTTCATCTCCCAGTGCCAGCAGCACCAGTACGACCACCACGTAGTAACAAATGAATGCGAACACCCAACGGCCATAGTCCACCTTCAAAATAAAATCCGGCAACAGCGTGGCCGCGCCGACGGCCACCGCCAAGTATTTGAGCTTATCCCTTCCCGTCTTTGCCTGACGGATGACATTTCGAAAATAACGAGTCCCCAGCACCAGGTAGGGTGAAAACAAGATCAAGAAAAACGGCAGTTGCAAAAAATTTTGCAGATGATACGTCCATTCGCGTTTCGACAAGTCCACGCCCAAAATCTCATGGTCAATCACGTCCGAGTGATATTTTCCCTTTTCACAAAGAGACTCGGCCGCCGCCACGATATCCTCATATATGGCCTCACCATTGACATGGCTGAAAAATTCAAACCACAAAAACAAAGCCGAAACCACAACAAACGTGGCCAAAAACAGCCGCCAATATTTTTTACTTTTTTTGCCCTCGTTTGACAACGCCTTGTAAAAGAAAAGCACCAGCACGATATTGGCATACATGAAAACATACCCCTGGTGAATCATCACGCAGACCGCTGCCAGCAAGACCACCAGCCA